>JAVBSZ010000155.1:0-20102 GCA_031556415.1 Opitutales bacterium
AGCCGTCGAGCTTGGCGTCATCCACAAAGCGCGCGGCCTTGCAGTTTGCAATCCATTCGTCCGCGGCCGTCTTCGCGCGTTCAATGAACTGCGTTCCGCCTTCTGCCAGGTGCATGTTTGTGAGTATGGACCATTCCGTGACGGGCGTGGCCGCGTTGCGCTTCACCGTCGTTCCGGAAGAGTAATAAAATTCCGAAAGCCACGCGTTGTGCCCGCCCAGAAGCCATTTGAATGACGAATAGTTGTCCCCATGCCACTCCGTGCCCGGGACGCCAAGCCCCATCATCGTGCTCTGCCAGCTTGAGTTTGTACCGGGTATCACGCCGAAGTGGCAGCGGTTGCGCGCGAGGGTGAATTCAAAACTTGGAAGCCCGCGCGAGACGTAGTAATCCTCGTCATCCGTGAGCAGGGCTATTGACGTTTCCGTGAGCGGGGAGGCCTGCGTGACGGTGTTTTGTATTTCGATGTTCCAGCGCCCCTTGCTCTTTTCGTCCCAGCCGCTGGCGGAAGATTTGAGGTAGGCCGCGATGTTGCAGACGGCGTCGCTGAGCGACGTCTCCTCGGGCTCGCGCAGGCGGGAGGATACGAAGGCGTTTTCGTTGACGCTCTCAACGGCGCTCCGCCAGTCCGCAAAATCCGCATAGACGTACCACGAGGCCTCCACATTTTCTCCGGCGTTTTTGTATGAGCCCTCCGCGCCCATGAGGGGCTGGAAGAAGGCGCACTGGTAGCGCGCGGCGTCGGGGTTCATCATTGAAAAGCCGCAGGCGGAATTGAGCGCGGTGGTCCAGTCAAACGGGACTTTGTCGAGGTCTGCGACGACGGCGCTCGTGAAGCTTCCTCCCTCCGCGTGCGCGCCCTCAATGACGACCATCGCCTGGCTTGTCATGTTGAGGGACACGGCCATGGGGGTGGCCATGACGCGGTCGTACATATAGGTTGGCGGCAGGTGCGTCCTCTTCAGATTTTCCTTTGAAACCGGAGAATTTGCGAGGAATCCGATACTGTGGAAACCCGTTTCCTCCGCCGTTTTGGACGCCGTTATCTTGAATATCGGCGCGTCCTCAAATGGCAGGGATAGCGTGGCCGAAACCGCGCCGGAATAGGAGAGCCGCAGAGTTTTATCATCAAGCTTCTGCACCATCCCTATTTTGTGAATGGTGTTTGCGCCCGCGGAATAAGGGTCCAACCCCGTGCCCTGGAAGAAGTAGTCGGCCCCCTTGAAGGACGCCTTGAACTCGTTCGGCGGCACTGGCCACACGCAGTGGTAGGGGCTCTCCTTGCGCGTTGTGCCCGCGCTGTGAAGCGTGAAGAGGCGCTCTTCCGGAAATTCCCCCGCGTTCCTCCAGTCATCCCCGATTTTGATTTGCGCGCTCCTCAAATATTCGGCTTCCCCGAGTGAATTAAACTTCTTTGAATAGGTCAGGCGCAGCCTTTCGTTTTCGATGGTGAAGCTTTCGGGCGCGGCGGCGTCGCTCAGGCTTTCGGGCGCGGGCATTGCGGGGTTGTAGACGCAGTCCCATTCCAGCGGCGCGCGCTGTATGCTCTTGCGGTAGTCGGCAGAGGCGGCGGCGCTGTTCGGGTTGTAGGCGGCGTCCAAGGTGAATATGACCGCGTCGCACTTTGGCAGCTGGGCTATGCGCTTAATTTGCAGCAGGTTCTCCTCTTCGGTGATTTCAACCGTTCCCACGCGCTCCCAATACACTCCGTCCCGACCGTGTTTTCCGGCGCTGTCGGACAGGAGGGAGTCATTGACCTGCAGCTTCATCAGGCGCGAGCCCTGCGCGTTTGCAGGATAGTCAGCGGCGGAGACCCACGCGTAATAAGTGCCGCGCCTAAGGAAACCGACGAGTGTCGCGGGGCTCGTATCCTCCAGACCGTTGAGGAGGGTCTGCCCGCCGTGGGCGACTATGGGCCAGCCGCTGTAGAACTGGAAGTCTTCGGCTTCAATGAGGAAGGTGTCGCTGAAATTGAAGACGCTGTTCCTGTCTCGCACGAGGTTCGGCTGGAAGGCGGGGTCTTCGGTGAAAAGCAGCGCGTCAACCCTCACGTTTTTTGCTATTGCGGCTATTTCTATGCGCGCGTTTGCCGCCGAACTTAGGTCTATCTCGCCGAGATAGCTCCACGCCCAGCGCTCGCATCCGTAGCCGCGGTATCCGTATCTGTGAAGCTTGACGCCGTTGACCCAGACTTCAAACCTGCGCGGAGCCTGCTCTTTTGACTTGTAGAACTCGAACGCGCTCGCCCACACCCTGTACACGCCCGCGTGCGGCACGCCCACCGTTGTCGACGGCCTTCCGGAGGTTTCGTCATACGCGTAAATGAGGCTCTGCCCGTTGAGGGAAGTGGTGGTCCATTGCGCTTTGTTTGAAAAGTTTTCGGCTTCCACGACGAAGGTTCGGTAGCCGAGGTAATACCTGTCGCGGTCTTCCTGCGTGAGCAGCTGCGCTTGCGGGTCAAAATTTTCGTCCGTGGTGAAGAAGACGGCGTCAACCCTGCAGAAGGAGGTGAGCGGGTTCAGCGAGAGCGTGAAAGCGTTTCCGTCCAAATCCATCGTGCCCAGGCAAGTCCACTTCCAGGCGTTCTCGTGCGTGGCGGCGTATCCGTTCACGGGCATGGCGTTCCCGTTGACAAGCACCTGGAAATGCCGCGCAAAGCCCTGCTCCGCCGCCGCGTCAAATTCGTACGTGCTCGCCCACACGTAATACCTTCCTGCGCGCTGGGCCGCGACCGTCGTCGTGGCGGGAGCCTTCGGGGACGTAGTTTCGCTGTACAGGATGTTTTGAGACCTCCACGAATTCACCACAGCCCAGTCTCCGAGGTTGGTGAAATTTTCCGCCTCTATTAAAAAAGAGTTCGCCGCCTGCGCGCATGCGAAATGCGAGCACGTCAAAACAAGAAGGGCGGATAGGGCTTTTTTCATAGGGGCCTTGTCAAGATAAGCCTCGGCCTTTAAAAAGTCAATCCGCGTGTTTCATTTGGAAGCGCTTAACTCATCTCTAAAGTTTTGGCTTGCGGGAACGGTTCATGCCGTAAAAATGGCGGTTTATGAAGCGTTTTAATATCACATTGATCTTCTCTTTCGCGCTTTGCGCATTTTCAGCGCAGCAGGCTTTTGCCAAAAATGAAACCCAGATAAGGCCGGGTGTGGAGTGGAAGGACCTGCGCGGTGAAAGGATAAACGCGCACGGCGGCAACGTCATATTTTACAACGGCGTCTATTACTGGTACGGCGAGGAAAAGGAAAAGGGCCTTTCGGAGAAAACCCACGCCGACGCCGGCATACATTGCTACGCCTCAAAAGACCTCGTCAACTGGCGGGATCAGGGCATGATGCTGCGCCTATCAAAGACGGACTACACCATAGACCTCGCCTTTGACTGCAACCAGGACAGGCCGAAGGCCGTCTACAACGAAAGTACGAAAACCTTCGTGCTCTTCTTCAAGCTCTACCTGCGCGAGATGGCTTCAGACGTCGGCTACATCGGCGTGGCAACTTCCGAAAGCCCCACGGGGCCATTCCACTACCGCCACAAGTTCCTTGCTGGAAACTCCCCCGACGGATCCGGAGACTTCGCCGTGTTCAAGGATGACGACGGCTCACTCTATCACATGGCCGTGCGCAAGCCCGACAAGGCCTTCGTAATCGGCAAAATGCGCGCAGACTACCTCATGCCCGAGGGCGAATACAAAGTCTGCGAAGGTATCACGGTGAAAACCGAAGCGCCCACCGTTTTCAAGAAGGACGGCGTCTACCACATGCTCGCTTCCGGCTCCACGGGCTGGAAACCGAACGCGGCGCGCTACTTTACGGGCAAGTCCCTCACCGGCCCGTGGACGGACCACGGCAACCCCTGCGATGGCGTCAACCCCAACAATAATTTGGGGCCTGAAAAAACCTACGGAGGCCAGGCGGCATCCGTCATAAAGGTTGAGGGGAGAAAAGACGCATGGATAGCATTCTTCGACATCAACATGCCCGATCACCCCTATGACAACCTATACATCTGGCTTCCCATAACGTTCGAGAACGGCCTAATGAAGATAGTCTGGCGAGACTCCTGGGGAATGGAAGTCTTCGACTGATTCCCAACGTCATTTTTCTTTGCGTTGACACCTACTCAAAAATTATGCAAATTGTATTTTTTGGGAAGAGAGGGGTATTAAGAAAAAGGTTTTATGAAGAAGATTTCATCTTTGTTTTTATTGTTGTGCGCGGGTTCGGCGTGCGCGCAGAACGCGGCGGCCTTCCTTGTGGAATGTGAAAATTTCGGCGACAAGGGCGGCTGGACATCCACGGACTTCGAGGGGCAAAAGATACTCCTCGCGGCGGAGGCCGACAAGGCCGGTGTTGCCAAAACCCAGGTGAGCGCGCCCAAGACCGGAACCTACCACGCGTGGTCGAGCTTTTTTGATTTCAGCATGGCGCGCATGGAGTCCCCGAGGAACTTCACCGTCAGCGTGAACTCAAAGCCGCTCGCCAACAGCGGCTACTTCCCCTACGGCGCGAACCGCTGGAGCTGGGCCTACCTCGGCGAAGTAAAGCTCAAGGCGGGCAAGAACCTCGTTTCCATGGCCTCACAGGCTAAAAACGTGCGCGTAGACTGCATCTACTTCACGCAGGACGCCTCCTTCAACCCCAACCTGTCCATGGACAGGAACGCCGACAAAAGCTACAAGGAGACCTTCCTCGTTGAGACCAAGAATTTCCAGTTCCCCGACGGTTGGACCATCAAATGGGGAGTGCTGCTTGACTCCATCTACTGCCCCGCCGGCAGGCCCTCAACGCAGGTGCCCTTCCTCAAGCGCGGCAAGTACACAGTCTGGAGCCTCGGTAGGGACTACCCCAACAACCTGCCCAACACGCGCAGGTACTCCGTCAGCGTGAATGACGAGCCCCTGTCCGGCGAGGGCGGCAAGCACGGCAAGGAGGGCAGCCACTGGGAAAAGCTCGGCGAAGTTGAAATAACGCGCGAGATGAATTTGATATCGCTGGCGGTCCTCTCTTCCACGCCGAAAGCGGAGGCCGTCCTCTTCACGCAGGACGAAAGCTTTGACCCCGAGGCGAAGAAAATCCTAGGCGACGCCAAGCGCTCATACTCGCGCAGCCCCGTTCCGCTCCCCGCGGAAAAGCGGGACGCCATGGCCGCGCGCGCGGACTCCTCAAGGCTCAGATCCGCGCCGGATGCCGAAAAAATCTCCATCGAAAACTCCGTCCTGCGCGTGAGCTATGAGAAGTGGCTTGACGAAAATTCAAAGCCCGTCTTCGTCAGGAGCGCGGAAGTCAGGAAGGACGGAGTCTGGAAAAGCGCCGGCAGCTTCAAGGACGAAATCCTCTTCAGGCTCTTCGCGCCGAAGTGCGAATACGCGCTGAGGGTGCATGCCCTGCAGTGGCTCAACACGCATTCGCGCGTGAAGACGGTCTTCGGCGGGCACGAGTATGAGTTCCGCTCGAACACGGAAGACCCCTACGCGGCCGGAGACGCAAGGCCGCTCACGCCCGTGGACGTGGCGAAGGAGGGCGGCAAACTTAAAATCACTTATGACGACGGCACCACCGCCCTGCTCGGCTTTGCGGACGAAGTTTCGCCAATAGTCAGAATGGGCGTGAAGGGCGAGGCGGATTTGGAGGGCTTCCACTCCTACGGCTTTGCGGCCTTCAACCCCGTCGGCAGGGACAGGCTTTCCAACGCGCAGCTTCCGCCCTGCTATATGAACAGGCAGGTGATGACGGAGCCCACGCTTGTCCCCATCAACGTCGTAAGCCAGGCCATGACGCTTCTGGAAATCAAAACCGACGGCGGCGCGCCATTCTCGTGCGCCCTCTTTGCCGACCCCGAAAAAATCCCCTTTGAATGGCCCACAAGCCGCAACTCCGTCTACGGCTTCACGATGCTTTCCCCAAACCCCGCGCTCTTCCAGAACGCCATTTTCCAGCCCATACTCGGCGGAATGGGGTCAAGGAAGAATATCGGAGACTCGCTCGAAGCCTCCTGGCTCATATACTGCGATTTTGCGGACTGGCCGACGGCCATGAAAACCGCGGACGAAAACGTCTTCCCCGTCTCAAAGCTGCGCGAGCCTTTTGACACGTCGCTTTCCGACGCCATAAGCAACATCGGCGCGTACATGAAATCCGAAGACAGCGGCTGGTGCGACATCCTCAAGGGGCGCTACGACATCGAAATCAAGATGACAGTCGTGCACGCATCCCCGCTCGCGGAGCTCGAGGCCGCCCTGCTCATGGACGACGAGGAATATTACATGGCGCGCGCCCTCCCCGCAATAGAGTACACGCTTTCGCGCGAGAGCTGCCACTTCAGCCTTTCGGATTTGGGCCAAGACCCACGCATCAAGACGAGGCTTTCCGTCCCCTCCAACTTCTGGGGGGCGGACTATTACGCGGCGCTCAACCTGCTCACGCAAAACCAGAACCTCTGGCTGGAGGATTTTTACCGCACGGCGGACGGCAAAATCAAGCGCTGCCATTCGCCCGAAATACCCGAATGGGCCGTGCTCACGGGTCTCTATCTTGCGGAGGGGGACAAAAAATATCTGGACGAGGCCCTCGAAAAGGCGCGTGTTTGGGCGCAGGTCAATGCGAACCTCCCCATAGAAAGGAGCCGCGGCCCCTTCGGCTTCACAAACACGAACTTCTACCCCTACTGGTGGTACATGCCGGAGCTCATCGAACTTTCCAAAGACAAGAGCCTGGAAGACTTCGCGCGCAAATGCGCGTACAACACAATGGGCGCGCTCTGGAACCACCCCGTAGCCTGGGATGAGGAAATCACCATTAACAAGGGCGGCTACGCCATAGGCATACCCGAATTCTGGTGGAAGGGCGACGTCCATTTCAGGCTGGGTTATGACGAATCGCGCAGCGCGGTGGCGAAGGTCATGAAGGTGGACGAGCGCGGAGTTCTAAGGCGCGGAGACCAGATGAAAAAGTACACCGCCGAAGGCATGAGCGCCCCCGGCCCGCGTTTCAGCGAATATTTCCCCGCGCCTGAAAAGCGCGCGAAGGCGTCCCAGGTGACGCGCCTGGGCATGGGCATAGAGGGGCCGCCAACCTACACCTGCCCGACGAACTCCATGCAGATTGTCATGCCCTCCTGGGCGGCGGCGCTGCACAAGATGTACCAGCTCACGGGAGATGACCTGATGATGAAGTACGCGCGCCACAGCATAGTGGGCCGCTTCGCGAACTTCCTCGGCTACTACGTGCGGGACTATACCGACATCTACCAGGGCGCGGAATTCCCATACAAGGGGCCGGACCTTTCAAACCTCTACTTCCACCACGCGCCCTGCCACTTCGCGCAGACGTTTGACTACCTCATGGCGCAGATAGACGAGCGCAGCTCAAACCTCATAAAGTTCCCGCACGTGCGCCAGCAGGGCTACGTGTGGTTTGCCAACCGCATTTACGGCGCGCGCGGAAAGGTTTTCGATGACGAGGGCTGCCGCCCCATGCTTGCGGGAAGCGCCGTGCGCGCGGACACGCACAAGGCGAGCGTGCTCCTTGCGCGCTCCAAGAATTCCGTATGGGCCATATTCCTCAATGACACGGGTTCGGAAATCACCCTGACGCCGGAGTTCGACTTCACCTCCAAAGCGCTTCGCGGCGCAAAGGCGGACGCGGAATTCGCGCTCTTCAACGCTTCCGGAAAGGAGACCGGAAAAATTTCCGCGCAGGACGCTGAAATATCCATACCCGCGCTCGGGCTCGTTGCGCTGAAAATTCCGGCGGAAGACGAGGAGCTTTACGCCAAGGCGCAAAAGCCCCTAGGCGCATCCGCCCACAAGACGCACGCCGGCGTTTCAAAAGACTTGAAAGACCTGCACTTCTTCCGCATACGCTCGCCCTTCGGGAAAGACTCGGTGTTCGCTGTCTTCACGGGAAAAGGCGCAAAAGGCCAAAGCGCGGAAATGAAGGTCAAATTCGGAAACGCGGAAAAGACGCTGGCTTCAAACAGCTATCCTTATGAATTTTCACTCTACGGCATACCCTTTGACGATGACATTTCATGCGAAGTGAAATTCAAGGGGGACGACGGCAAAGACGCTGCAATCAGCGAAACCCTCACGGCAAAATAGAAAATGGATTCTTTTGAAAGATACGCAAGGCAGGCCGCCCTCCAGGATTTTTCCGAGGGCGCGCAGGACGCTTTGAAAAACTCCAAGCTGCTGCTCGTCGGCCTTGGCGGCGTGGGCAGCGGCGCCCTGCCCCTTCTCGCGGGCGCGGGCGTCGGCGAAATAGTCTGCGTGGATTGCGACTGCGTTTCGGAAAGCAACCTGCACCGCCAGACGCTTTACACGCATGAAGACTTGGGAAAACCCAAAGCCGACGCCGCAAAGGCGCGCGCGGAAAAAATCAACCCCGAGGTGAAAATCACGGCGCTCAACACGCGGCTGGAAAAGACCGAAGACGTCTTGAAACTTCTCGAGGGCTGCGCGCTCTGCATAGATGCCACGGACTCCTTCTTTGCGCGCCACCTGGTGGCCCGCGCGTGCGAGGGCATAAGGCTTCCGGAAATCATGGCCTGCGCGCAGGGCTACTCAAGCCAGCTTGCCTGCTTCGGCCCCGGGGAAGGAATAGGAAACCTTTTCAAGGACGAAAGTTCCGAAGCGGAGGCCGCGGCGGGGCTGCCCATATTCGGCCCCTCGGCGCATTTGGCGGGGGTCATGGCCGCCGGAATTGCCCTGCGCTTCCTCGCGGGGGTGGAGCTCTTCCCCGCCGGAGACTTTCTGAGCTTCGACATGAAAAGCATGAAGTTTTTCAAAACGAATTTCAGGCGCTGATTTTGAATCGGCAGTTGTTTTGCAAGCCGCGGCGGGGCGATTTGCCTTGCGGCGGCTTTTAATTTTCGGATTCTATTTTCGAATTTCATGAACCTCTCTCAAAAGTTCAAAAGCATATTCAAGGAGAAGGCCGGCGCGCGCTCCTTCTTCCGCAGCATAATAATCTGGGGCATAGCGGTGGGCTGCTTCTCGTCCTCGCTGAACAACTACCTTGCGGACATCCACGGCATAGACGGCTGGGGGCGCGGCTGCGTGGAATTTTTCAGGGAGATGCCAGGGCTTCTGCTGGTCTTCATACTCGCCTTCATGCACAGGCTCAGCGACTGGAAGATAATGCGCGCGGGCACGCTCATTTCAATGGCGGGCGCTGCGCTGCTACTGCTGCCCCTCAACACGGTCGCGGTCACCTTCGTGATAATGCTTTGGAGCACGGGGGAGCACGTGGTCATGCCCGTCAGAAGCGCCATAGCCATACAGGTTGCGCGACCGCGCAAGGAGGGGGCCTCCCTCGGCTTTCTGACCTCCGCGATGAACGCGGGCACGGTGCTGGGCAGCGTGATAGTGGCGGTAATATTCTGGGTGGCTACTGACGCGCTGGGAATGAGCGAGGGCGAGGAGATATACCGCTTTGTGTGGGTGCTCATTTTTACGCTGCTCGCCGTGAGCCTCTATTGCACGATGACCAAGAACGCGCCGCTGACCGCTTCAAAAAAGCCCCGCCTGCACTTCCACAGGCGCTACGGCAAGTTTTACATACTCGAACTTTTTTACGGCGCCAGAAAGCAGATATTCCTCACCTTCGCGCCCTTCCTGCTCATCATCGAATACGGCTTCACCACAAGCCAGATAGCGCTTTTGATGGCGGTGTGCGCGGCGGTCAACATCTTCGGCAGCCCGCTTATCGGAAAAATCACGGACCACTTCGGCTACAAGAACGTGATGATTTACGACACGGTGATACTCTTCTTCGTCTGCATATTCTACGGCTTTGCCGACAGGATGTTCCCGCCGCAGGTCGCCGTGGCTGTGCTCTGCGCCAACTACCTTTTGGACGCCGTCATAAGCACGACCTCCATGGCCACGAACATTTACTTAAAGCAGATTGCGCCCTCCTCAGCGGAGCTGACAAGCACAATGACTTCGGGCATCTCCATAAACCATCTGATATCGGTGGCCTGCGCGCTGCTCGGCGGCTGGGTGTGGACGGCCTACGGCGTGGAGTACCTTTTCAGCTTCGCCGCCGTGATGGCGCTGCTGAACTCCGCCTTCGCTCTGACGCTTCCAAAGCCTATCCATGCGACGTAGAAGTAATCTCTAAAGTTTTGGCTTAGAAAACGCCGATATTAGACACTAGAAGGCATCTCTGAACGGGAGGATTAGACCGCAGGGATAATCCGGAGGGAAGTTTTGGGTTAGCGGGACTCGAGCGTCAGGTTTGCATTTGCGAAGGAATTGAGCAGGAATAGGACTGGACGTCCATTCCAAGCAATGTATGAGCAATTCAAAGCTAGAACCGAGAGGTTTATGCGGCGGATTTAATTCCAAAATTATTTCCAAAGCCCGCCGCATAAACCGCTCCCGCAAGCCAAAACTTTAGAGATGACTTTCGGGGAAAAATTTTCCAACATCTTGGCATGAACCTCAGGCACGATGAAATAGATTTGAACGGCGCAAAGTTTGAAGGCTGCAGCGTGGACATCTTCGGCAAGAACCTTGCTATAATCAAGGCGCCGAAGGGTTTTGTGTCATGCGGATATATAGACATGCGCGCGGCGGAGAAATTCGGACAGGCGCTCGCCATAGTGCGCGGCGTTAAAAATTACGGCGACATGCTGGCGGCAACGGTTGAGGAAATCTCAAGCGCCGCAAGGGCGCTCGGCGTCGACGACGGAATGACCGGCAAAGACGCGCTCGAAAAGATGCTTTGAAGCCTATGCGGTTTCCGTTTTTTCAGGCGCGGAGGCAATATGCTTCCGCGTCTTTTTATTGGCGCCGAACGAAAAAAGTTTGAGCTCAAGAAGTTTCCTGTACGGGATGAGGAACCTGTACGAGAACACCGCGATAAGCGCGCCGAGCGTGTCGGCATACCAGTCTTCAATGTCGCAGCTTCTGCCGGTGAAAGACTGGTGTATCTCGTCCGAAGCGCCGTAGAGGCTGATTGCAAAAAACGCCAAAAGCATGCCGAAAACGCCCCGCTTGAAAAAAAATTCCACCCTGTAAAGTGCGGTAGCCATCAGGCCGTAAAAGAGGAAGTGCACGAATTTGTCCGGAGAAAAAAACGGCGTTTCAACCGGCGGCATATAGACTGGAAGGCTGGACGCCACGAACACCGTAATCATCAAAGCGGCGGGCCATGCGGCGGATTTCCTGTTCATCCCTGTCCTTTAACTTAAAACGCCCGAAAGGGCCGCGGAAATTGGAGGCGTGGGTCGGAATCGAACCGACGAATAAAGCTTTTGCAGAGCCTTGCCTTACCACTTGGCTACCACGCCGTAAATTAAAGCATGGCATAAAACGGAATATTTGCGCGTTCATCAAGCTATTTTTGACTTTTTTGCCACAGCCGCAGAATCAACCCGCGTAGACCATGCGCCCGCACTGCTCGCAGAACACGGGGACCTCCGCCGTCACCGCTTCGCCCACGAGCATCTTTGAAAGCCCCAGGTGGCAGCCGTCGCACTTTTCAGCCTGTATGGCCACGAGAACAGGCATGCGCTTGCCCGCCTTCTTAAGCCTGTCGTAAGCCTCAATGTAGGCCTCCGGAACTTCCGCGCGCGCCGCGTCAACGTCCTTCTGCGCGGCGGCAAGGCGGCCTTCGCACTCGATACGCTCAGCATTCTTGAGCTCTATCTGCCCCTCGAAGAGGGCGCGTTCGGCCTCAAATTCCTTGAGCTTTTCGGCGACGGTCTTGACCTGCCCGTCTATGCCGTAGAGAAGCTCTATCTCCTTCTCCTCAATCTGCGACACCTCGTTTTTTACGCCCTCTATCTGCGAGAGCATAGCCTGGTATTCGTCGTTCTTTTTGACGCTCAAAAGCTGGTTTTTGTATTTCAGGATTTTGTCCTCCGCCGCGAAGCGCTCCGTGCGCAGCGCGAGCCTGTCGGCCTCCATGCGCTTCTGCACATCCTCGGCCTGCTCAAAAATTTTGCGCGCCGCCTTGATTTTGTCGCGCACCAGGTCGATTTCCAAGGGGATGTCCGCAAGGCGCGATTTGGTTTTAATCAGCGCCAAATCGAATTTCTGGAGGGTCAAAAGCTTGTGTATTCCGGCATTCACAGTGCCGATACTTTCCAAAAAATTTGCCGCTTGCAATATATTTTTAACGCGCTTTGAATGTCGCGGATATGAGGCTGCTTGGCGTGGATTACGGACACAGGCGCATAGGGCTTTCCTACGCGGACGAGCTCGCCATAGCCGTTCCCCTAAAGGCGGCCACGCAGGGCACGCTTGATGAGCGCCTGCTGCACATCGGGAAATTCGTGAGGGAGAGGCGCATAGAAAAGTTCATCGTAGGCTACCCCTACAACATGGACGGCAGCGCGGGCGAAAAGGCAAAGGAGGTCGACTCCTTCATCGCAACGCTCAAGGGGCGCTTCGGAATCCCCGCGGACATTGCGGACGAGCGCCTCACGTCCTTCCAGGCTGAAAGCGAACTTGCGGCGCTTTCGGGGCGGCACAAAAAATCGGTCAGCGCGCGCAAGAAGCACAGGCAAAGCGGCGAGGTGGACTCTCGCGCGGCGGTGATAATCCTTCAGGAGTATTTGGACGGTGGACAGGTATAAATGCGTATGCGCCTATGACGGCACCGATTTTCGAGGCTGGCAGAGCCAGGCCTGCGGGATGTCCGTGCAGGATTTTATAGAGAGGCGCCTCAAACAGTTTTTGGGTGCTGACACGCGCATACACGCGAGCGGCCGCACGGACGCCGGCGTTCACGCCCACGCCCAGGTCTTCCATTTTGACGCGGACTGGAGGCATGGAGAGGAAAAGATGCTCGCGGCCCTCCGCTGCGGCTTTCCTGATTCCATACGCATTTCCAGCGTCAAAAAGGTTTCTGAAAAATTCCACGCGCGCCACGGCGTTAAGAAAAAAATTTACGAATACAACATTTACCTCGGCTACGCCCCGCCCCACCTGACGCGCTACAGGTGGTCTTTGGGAAAGCGCCTTCCGGATGCGGACAAGATGAACGCGGCGGCGCAGATGCTCCTCGGGAAGCATGACTTCACCTCGTTCAGCGCGAACAGGCGCGGAAGCGGCGAAGGCGAAACTTTCGTCAAAAACATGGAGCTTCTTGAAGTGGCAAAACGCGGAAACGAGATGAAGCTTACTACATGCGCTAGCGGCTACCTATTCAGAATGGTCAGGCTCATCACGGGCGCCCTCGTGGCCGCCGGCCTGGACGAACTCAGCCCTGCAGACATCAAACGAATATTGGACGCCAAGAAGCGCGGAGCCTGGTTTCAGGCCGCTCCCGCGCGCGGCCTCTTCCTTAAAAAAGTTTTTTATTAAAAATGTCCCACGCACACGCCATGAAAAAAATCCTTTCCGCATTGCTTCCTTTCTGCGTTTGTTTTCTCTGCTCATGCTCGGACGAGGCACAGGCACCCTCGCGCAAGGCTTATGACATCGTGGTCTACGGCGCGACGCCTTCGGGCATCATGGCGGCAGTTGCGGCGGCCAACGAGGGCGCAAAGGTGCTGCTCATCAGCCCTGAAAAACATGTCGGCGGAATGGTGAGCGGCGGCCTGGGTCGTACGGACATAGGAGACAGGCGCGCCACGGGCGGCCTCGCAAAACGCTTCTTCGACGAGGTCTCCGCGAAGACGCGCAAGGAAAACCAGACGCCGGGCAGACCCTGGGATTTGGAGGGCAAGGTGGCGTCAGAAATTTTTGCAAAATGGATAAGTGAAAACGCAATCGAAGTGCTCATGGAAGTGAATTTGAAAAACCTCACAAAGACGGGAAAACGCATCGAGACGCTGGAGCTTTCCAACGGCGCGCGCGTCATAGCAAAAAATTTCATAGACGCAAGCTACGAGGGGGATCTCATGGCTAAGGCCGGCGTATCTTACATAGTGGGCCGCGAATCTTCCGAGGAATACGGTGAGAAGGACGCCGGAGTTCAGGTTGGAGAAACCCAAAAGTATTCCGACGAGGACTACTCCGAAAACTGCACCTGCCTTGGCGGGAACAGCAAGGTCCACTACATCCACTACGCCCAGTTCGGCGCCAACATTCCAGCGAAAAACAAGGACGGCAAATTGCTCTGGGGCGTTGAAGCTGGGGCGCTTCCAAAAATCGGCAGCGCGGACGGCAAGACGCAGGCGTACAACTTCAGGGTGACTGCAACGCGGAACAAAGACCTGCTCGTGCCCTGGCCCAAGCCCGCAAACTACAGGCCGGAGCGCTACGAGCTTCTGCTCGCCTACATGGACGCGCACAAGGGCATATCCTTCTACAAGCTCGCGCACTTCGGCCGCCTGCCCAACGGAAAGTTCGACATCAACGCGAGCGGCCCCTTCACCACCGACTACGTCGGCGGCAACACCGAATATCCGGACGGAGACTACGCGAAGCGAGCGCAGATATGGCAGGACCATGAGGACTACGTGAAGGGCTTTTTCTACTTTCTGGCCAACGACCCGCGCGTGAGCGAAAAGGTCCGCAAAGAGGCAAACACGTGGGGGCTTTGCAAGGACGAATTCACCGACAACGGCCACTGGCCCACGCAGCTCTACGTGCGCGAAGGGCGCAGAATGAAGGGGGCCTACGTTATGACGCAGAAGGACGTTTCAAGCGACATTGAAAAGGGCGACTCCATCGCCATGGGCTCATTTGGTGCGGATTCCCACCCAGTTCAGAGGTACGTTGACGAAAACGGTTTCGTGCGCGAGGAAGGGCACCTGCTCGCCCCCACGAAGCCCTACCAGATACCCTACCGTTCCATCACTCCCCAAAAGGAGGAGTGCGAAAACCTGCTTGTGAGCGTTTGCATGAGCGCAAGCCACGTGGCCTGCTGCTCAATCAGGATGGAGCCGGTCTATATGGCGATGGGCCACGCCGCGGGCGTTGCGGCGGCTCTTCACGCAATGGACGACAGGGTCAAACCGGTTCAGGAAATAGACGTATCCATGCTCCAGCAGAAGCTATCGCTCCGCCACCAGGTGATGAAGCTGCAGCAGAAATGATTTTGCGCTATCCTTGAAAAGACCGCACCAGGCAGTTGCCGCCATGGGCTGTGACTGCGCGCGTATTGCAAAGCAAATAGCGCGGATGCGGAAATGGAAACGTTTCACACCGCCCCTTTCGAATGCACCCAGGCGCTCAATCCGCCGAAGAAAGCCTCAGCTGGGCGAGTTTAAAGTCTTCCTCGCCGTCTATGTCTATCGATGAAAATTCGCTCATCACATACGCGTAGCTTTTTTTGCCAAAGTAATTCATATCAGCCGATATTGTGCCCGCCCTGAGAAAATATATCGCGCCGTTCAGCATATAATGGTCTTCAATATCCTGCCTGCGCTTGTTCAAATATTCTTCCTTGATAAAGCCCGACATCGACAAATCCTCCCCCAGCTTGCCGACCCACGCCAAAGAATGCGGAAATTTAAAAACGCTAACAACGCTGTCCGCATCTTTTGTAACAAAGAGCTCGGCGGCATTCACAATATCCCGCGCCGTGCGCAGCGGGGATGTCGGCTGCAATATCGCAACCGCATCATAGCTTTGCCCGATTTTTTCAAGAGTTTCAAGGAGGGCCGAAAGCGTTGACGCGGAATCTGACGAAGTTTCCGGACTTCTTAAAAACGGCACATCGGCACCCCAGCGCCTTGAAATTTGCGCATAATTTTCATCATCCGTGGAAACTACGACCCTGTCAAAAACTCCGCTTTCGAGGGCCGCGCAAATTGTGTAAGAGATAAGCTCGCGTCCGCATAGCGGCTTTATATTTTTGTCTTTCAGCCCTTTTGAGCCGCTTCTTGCGGGAATGAAGGCGAGTATTTTTTTAGATTTGAACATATCAAAACTTTATATGCGCAATGTCGTCTTTCGCCTTCATATAGTTTTGCGCGTTGCCTATATCAAGCCAGTAGCCGCATATTAAAAAATGTGAAACTTTCTTTTTCCCGGCAACAAGCTTTTCGAGCAAATCGGTGGAATCGAACTTCTTTTCCTTCGGTATTTCAGAGACGGCGCCGCCATTCAGGAGATACATCCCAGCATTTGAATCATGCGTGTATATCGGTTTGTCCTCCAAAGATTTCACGCTGGTGCCGCTGGTTCTAAGAACCGCATAAGGAAGGTTTATCCTAATATTGAAAGTTGCAACGGACATCTTGGCGCGGGTCTTTTTGTAGTGCGCAAAAAAGTCCGCATAGTCAAGGGTGGTGAGCAAATCCGCATTCATCACCAATACGTCCTCATTGGCAAATTTTTTCACGAGCGACAGTGAACCTATAGTGCCGAGCGGATATCTTTCTTCTATGAAACGTATGTTATGTCCTGCGTAGTTTTTTGAAACATAGTCTATAATTTGCTCTTTCAGATGGTTTACCGAAATGTATATGTTCTTGATCCCGTACAAAAGAAGCCTGTCTATGTTGTGGGCGATTATGGGCTTGCCTTTTAAGGGCAGCATCGGTTTTGGCGTGTCATCCGTGAAGGGACTTAAGCGTACGCCCTTGCCGCCCGCCATAATCACCGCATCCACGGGCAGAATGGCCCTCAAAACCGTGAGGTCTAAAAACTCTTTGAGCTTTCCGTTTTTATCGAGCAGCGGAACCAGCTTCAAATCCATCTTCTTGAAGCGCTCCATCTTCCCGTAGTCCCGCAAATCATTTATGTATCTGAAAGCTTTGCACATGACCCGCGTGACGCAGTCATCCAGCGTAAGCCCGTTCAGAAGCCCTCTGCGCACATCGCCGTCGGTGATGGACCCCAGGATTTTCCCGGCATTGCTGTGGATAAAAAGCACCAATGGAGAATTTTTCATCGCCAAAAATCTCATGAGCGCGTCAGAGATTTTGCTTTTCTCACCCATCAAATGTTCTTCAGCATTAACCATTTTTTAAGCCTTTCCCGAGTCCGTTGGAATGTCGTAAAATTTCTTTTTCAGCAGTCCGTCAAAATTGAAGCTTTTCAGAACCGAGACAATTTTGTCGGCCGACCCGCTTTTATAATAAGGGTTTTTCATATTTCGGATGGATTTTCTGAACTCCGCCGAATACGCCTTGCGTATCGCGAAAAGAATCGCTCCCTTCTGCGCTTTGGCGTCAATCACCGACGACGCCCTGATGCGCCCGGCCTGACGCTCCCCGATGTTCACCGTGGGAATCCCGAATGAGGGCGCCTCAATTATGCCGCTGGAAGAATTCCCCAAAACCATGTCCACAAATTTCAAGGCGGAAAGGTAGCGCCTTGCGCCCAAAGACGGAACAAGCAAAACATTTTTTTTGCCCTTTGAAAATACGGAAAGCATCTTCATAATTTCCGCATTGCCCGGATCGGAATTTGGCATGGTTATTATGAAGTTGGTGTCTTGAAGCGTTTCAAGCGCTGCAAGCAGCTGTGCGAACTGTTCTCCTGAAGATAGATTTGAAAGCGTCTCCGGATGAAAGGTAACCATTATATTCTTGTCCGCAAATTTGAAATTTATGGATTCTTCCAGCTCGCGCCTGTCCATAAGGGAGATTTTTGCGCTGTTTTCCGCTCCCAATTCCCCGACATTGAAAACGCGGCGCGGGTTCTCGCCAAGCTGCACCACCCTGCGCTTGTGCTCCTGGCAGCCCGTAAAGTGCAGGTGGCTCATCTTGGTGATTGAATGCCTTGCGGCCTCGTCAAAAGCGCCGAATGACGAGTCTCCGCCACCGATATGCGCGATGGGTATTTTGGAGAGCATCGCCGCCGTTGCCACCGCCAAAATCTCATACCTGTCTCCGAGCACGACTGCGATGTCGGGCTTTATTCTTTCAAAAGCCGCGCAAAATTTTACTACGGCCTTCGCCATTGCCGCCTGCGGCGTTCCCTCTATGCCTATGTCGATCTTTTCGGAAATCTTTTCGGAAATTTCATCCGCAGTCCTTCCGAACTTCTTTGAAAGGTGTGTCCCCGTCACAAGAAGGTGCAAATCTATTTCCGGATCGGAATCCAGATTCGCAATAAGCCGGGACATTATCCCGTATTCAGCACGCGACGAACTTGCAACGCAAATTTTTCTCATATGGGCTCATCCTTCCGATAGTCTTTTTTTGCCCTGCTGCCGATTATATCGTCCCAAAGCATAGGGCTTAAACCCGTTGCGGGACGCTTGAGCGCAAGCATATTTTCCGTGATGATTTCGCCCTCTTTTATCCCGCACGCAGCCACGACAGACCTGCGCGCGACGGGGATATTTTTCATCTCGCCGGGCGCCGGCTTTTTAACCCCGTCGCCCATGGCAAGCTCCACGTTTCTGATCTGCAAAACCATGCTTTTTAATTCTTCGGGGTTCAGGCTCGCCTTATGGTCGGGGCCTTCCATGCCCCGGTCAAGGGTGAAATGTTTTTCGATTATCTCCGCGCCCAAAGCGGCCGCCGCCACGGCGACTTCCGTTCCCCTGGTGTGGTCGGAATAGCCTACGGGCACGTCAAAGCGCGCGCGCATCGTTTCCATGGCGAGCAGATTCACGTTTGCAAAGGCGCAAGGATATTCCGTCGTGCAATGCAACAGTTTCACGCGCGAATCCGAAAGGACTGCGAGCGCGGCCCCCACCTCTTCAAGCGTGGACATCCCCGTGGAAAGAATCACATCAGCACGGTATGAATTTATCTTTCGCAAATACGGGAGGTTCGTGATTTCCCCCGACGGGATTTTAAAGATTTCCATCCCGAGTTCTTTAAGAAAATCCGCGCTTTCAAAATCAAAAGGAGTTGAAAGAAACATTATGCCAAGCTCATCGCAGCGTTCCTTTAATGAACGGAAATCTTCCTGCGAAAGCTCCAGCTTCCTGAGCATTTCAAGCTGCGTCTCACCGGAAGGCGCGCCGGCTTTTTGATATTCAGCCTTCGGAGCGCCTGAAGACACGAGGTTCCCGCTCCTGAAAGTTTGGAATTTAACGCAGTCCGCACCCGCCGCAGCCGCGCATTCCACAAGCTTCATAGCGATCCCCAAAGAGCCGTTGTGGTTTACCCCCGCTTCGGCAATGATAAACGCCCTCTTCATACGAAACGCGTTCCCGCCTTGATAAAAGACCCCGCCGGCACATTCGCGCCGTTGATGACAACCGCGGCGCTTCCCACAAAACTTTCGGCGCCCACCCAAACCCCTCCGTTCAGAATTGACGCGGTGGAAATATGGCAATTGGCGCCCACTTGCGCGTCATGTTCAATCAGGGCGCAGGAGTTTATTATGCAGTTGGCGCCCACTTGCGCATCCGCATTGATAACGGCGCCGTGCATAACCACGCAGCCCTCTTCAATGCGCGCGTGCCTTGAAACATAGGCGCGCGGCGATACGCATGTGGCAATATTTGCGCCTATGGTTTTCAGATGGGCGTACATTTTCGCGCGCTTCCGCGCGGATTTTATCTGCCCGATGGTGATAAGAAAATACGTGTCTTCACCCACAAAATCCGGGATATTTTCATCACAGCCTATAACCTCGTAGCCGAGCGTTTTTTGCCCAAGTTTTTCAGGAAGGTCTATGATTCCGGCAATGCCGAATTTACCCTCCCGCTCTATGACGTCTATACAGGATTTCGCATGCCCTCCGCCGCCTATGAGGATGATTTTTTTCATTTTTTCAGGACTTTTTCAAAGCATCCTTAAGCTTCCATTTTCCACCAGCCTTCACAAAGAGATCTTCATTGTAAAGCCCGTCCACAACCCGCCAAAATTCCGTTTCGGAATAGCCAAGAAATTCGCAAAAATCGCGCACGCAGAGCGGGTCCAGATTGGCATCATGCCTGTTGACTATGTCCACGGCCTCGTTGCGCGTGATCATCCCGTAGCGAACCATGCGGGCCGCGTAGTCGGTTGCGAACTGGTGCCCGAATTTCGGATATTTAAGCCATGGGTGCACAAGATACCCGCGCGAGTCAACCTGGTCGAAATTTTCCGCATGGTGGGTCCTGTTCCATTCGTGCGTGAGGTCGTGAAACCCCCTGCTCTTTGCAAATTCGTAATTTTCAAAGGAGTTCCATGGCATGAAATATGACACGTACATAGGGTCAAGCTCTTCCATCTGCGCGGGCGACGGGGGCATGTGAAGCTCCAAATCTTTTTTAGCCAGCCCAGTTGCGGCGCATATCTCGTCAAAAT
>JAVBSZ010000044.1:0-8971 GCA_031556415.1 Opitutales bacterium
TCGACGGCGAGGGTTTGCGCAGCAAAGCCCGAGACGGAACAAAATGCGAAGCATTTTGCCCGAGCGAAGCGAGCGGTGAGACAACGCGCATTTTTGCACGGCAAAAAGCAAGTTGCGAATTCAATCCCTATCGGCCAACCACTTTAAAACGCGTCCGCAAGGGCGCGTTTTTTGTCGGCCGATAACGGGACGAGAACCCCAAAGGGTTCGACGGCGAGGGTTTGCGCAGCAAAGCCCGAGACGGAACAAAATGCGAAGCATTTTGCCCGAGCGAAGCGAGCGGGTTAATCCGCCGTGGCGGAAGCCTCCTTAAAGGAAGAGTCCTAGCGCGTGCGTCCGTCCCTGAGCGCCTCAAAGAAATTCTTCACGTCCTTTTCATCCTTGCCGGCAAGGTAGCTTCTGACATACTTGTAAAGCAGGCTGCCTTTTTGCATTCTCGCATCAATACTCCATCCGGAAACAATGTAAGCTATGCCCATGCGAAGCACCTCGTCGGTCATACCCGCCTTTTCTCCCCTCATCATTGCTAGAGTTTTTTTGCCTTCCGCCTTGAATTTGGTGAAGCCTATTATCTTCTCTATAGGCTCATATTTTCCCGTGGCGAAAAACTCGCCCCAGAGAAAATCAATGACGGAGCCCATGTTCTTGTCTTTCTCCGCCTCGGCGTTGCGGACGAATTCCACTGCCTCCTCAAGCTCTTTAGCAGATGCGCCCTTGAGCATTCCGGATTTGCCGAAGCTCTCAAACAGTATGCATACGTTGGCGCGGCACAACGGGTCCATTTGAGGAAATTCGGCGGCCAGATAGGCTAGGAGAAATTCGTTTCTTTCAAATGCGAATTTGAAGAAGGAATAGAGGGTGGGGTTGGCGCCGTTCCCCATGCGGTAGTCCAACGCCTTGCTCGTCATGATTGAATAAAGGGTTGTCGGCAGATAATTCTCGTTGAAATCCCAGACGGCATCCCCTATTTCCTCCGCGGAGGCCATCGGCTCGGGGCGCGCCCATTCAGCAAGCTCCACGCTCGTTATGGTCTTTGCCTTGCGCCCGTTCGTCAGGTTCTCGAGCTCGTATATGAATTCGTACTTACCGAGGGGGTCGCTATCCTCCAATATGACGCCGATGTTGGCGACAAACTGTATTGTCTTCGCGTTCTGCGCAACGCCCTCAACAATCTCCCCAAAAATAGGCTTCTCGCTACCGTCGGGATCGCGCAGGGAGAGCGAGTACTTCACCCTGTAGCTTTCGCCGTCCTTTTCCACGATATTCACCGCAAGCGGAAAGTAGATGAATTTTTCGTTCCTGTAGACCTTCGAAATGGATGGTATGAGCGCGGTGTTTGCGGGAACCTTAAAAAAAACATCCATTGCGGAATCGGCGCGCGTTATTGGCGCGAACAGGGCGAGCTCTCCGAAATTTTTCGGGCTGTCCGGATGCGGCAGCACTCCGCCTTCAGGTTGCGCGTTTAAAAGACTCGTGCAAACCAAACTCAAAAGGCTAAATGCAAAACGTTTCATATTCCGCAACGCTAACTTATATTGCAACTTAAAGCAATGATATTCAAACGCGCATTCCCGCGCCTGCGGAAAATCAGCCGTCCTTGCGCCTGCAATGCAGACGGGATTCTTCCTTCCTTTTGTCGGGAAAGGCGACTGTCGGCGGGGCGGATATTTTGCTGCGCAGCTTCGGCGCGGCGCGCCTCTTTTTGGCGGATTTTTTCATATCAGTCCCAAGGAAGTTTGATGTTCTTCAAAGGCATTACTGAGGAGATGTCGAAGTCTTCCAAGACTTTTCCGGCATTCAAAATGTTGTTGGGGTCCAGAGCTTTTTTGACGGCGCGCATGGCGTCGAGCTCCGCTCTGGAGTGCTGGTGCTTCATGTAGCGCGTTTTCAAGAGCCCTATTCCATGCTCGCCGCTGACGGCGCCGCCAAGCTCAATGGCGCGCAGCGTGCCCATGTCCATGACCTCGCGCGCGGCGGCGGTCTGCGCGGAATCCGCGCCATTATACATGGCGTGGATGTGGTAGTTGCCGTCGGCGGCGTGGCCGAAAGTCGGCGTCGGGATATTTCTTTCGTCGCCAATTTTCCTGAAAAATTCCAGAAATTCCGCAGCCTTCGCAATAGGTAAAACTATGTCCTGACTCAGCTTGCTGTCCCCCAATGCGTACATGCTTTGCGAGCATTTTCTGCGCATGAACCATAGGCCTTCGGCCTGCTCCGCGCCGTCCGCAGAGGAATGTATGACCGCGCGCGCGTTGGCGGCGTCTATGAGCGCTTCCTCGTCCTTCTTGATTTCGTCCAAAGAGCCGTCCAACTGCACTAGGAGCGCGGACATCCCCTCTTTAATCTCCGTTCCGTGCGAATGGGCGCGCGCGCAAAATAGCGTCTGCGCGTCCATGAATTCCATGATGCTCGGCATAACGCCTGCGGAGAGAATTTCGCCGACGTTTTTGAGCGCGGAAGCGTCATCGGCGTAAAAAAAGAGGAAGGTCTTTACAGCCTGCGGACGCTTCAAAAGCTTGAGCCAGGCGGCGGTCACCACGCCGAGGAGGCCCTCCGAACCTACCCACAAATCTCGCATGTTGAGGCCGGCGGAAAACTTCCTCAGCGGCCTTCCCCAGCGGACGAATTCGCCCGTGGGCAGGTAGCCTTCAATCGCAAGGACGTAGTCGCGCGTGACGCCGTATTTGGCGGCGCGCAGGCCGCCCGCGTTGCAGGCTATGTTGCCGCCTATTGATGAAAATTTGTGAGAGGAGGGGTCCGGCGGATAAAACAAACCGTGTTCTCCGGCTGCGGCGTCTATGTCCGCCGTGATTGCGCCCGCGCCCGCTTTCGCCATCCATGAAGACGCGTCGATTTCTATGCTTTTAAGCGCGCTCAAATCCAAAACCCAGCCGCCGAGGTTGGGCAAAGCGCCGCCCGCAGCCCCCGTGCCGCCGCCGCGCACGCTGACATTCACGCGCAGCTCGTTGGCGAGCTTGAGAAGCTCTCCCACATCCTCCGCCGCGCCGATTTTCACAACGGCCTGCGGCGTGAACGCGTAGCGCGAATGGTCTATGCCGGCAAAAAAAAGGCTCTCGGCGTCCGTCCTGATTTCGGAATTTTTGAGGCGCGCGGCCAGCGCGGAAAGCGCGCGGACATTTTTGTCTTCATCGGGATTCATGAGGGAAATAATCTCCGCGTCAGGCTATGACGTCAAAATATTCCTTCATGTTTTCGTAGTAAAATTCGCGCAGGGAGCTTACTATCTCCCTGGCGCGCGTTTTTGTGAGGACGTCGTCGCGCAGTTTGACGGCCTTTTCGTACGAAATTTTCCTCACAAGGAACTTTATCTCGCTGACAAGCGTTGCGGACATGCTGAGCTCCGTCACCCCCATGCCTATTAGAAGCGAGGTGAATATTGGGTCTGAAGCCATCTCTCCGCAGACGCTCACGGGTATCTTGCACGCGGCGGCGTCGGCCACTATCTTGTTGAGCACGCGGAGCACGGCGGGGTGCATGGGCTCGTAAAGCGAGGCGATTTTGTCATTCACCCTGTCTACCGCGATGAGGTACTGGATGAGGTCGTTTGTGCCTATGCTGATGAAGTCGCAATACGGCGCAAGAAGGTCTATTATCATGGCCGCGCTCGGCACCTCTATCATAGCGCCGACGGGAACGCTCTGCGCGTACGGTATGCCGGAAGCCTTGAGCTGATCCTTGGCGGTGTCAACCAGGCTGCGGGCGCGCTCAATTTCGCGCAGCGAACTTATCATTGGAAACATGATTTTGACGGGCCCGTAGACGCCCGCGCGCAGTATGGCGCGCAGCTGCTTTAAAAAAAGCTCCTCGTGGTCAAGGCAGAACCTGATTGCGCGGTAGCCCATGAAGGGGTTTTCCTCCGGATGCTCCATCTTGAGCAGGTGGAAGTTCTTGTCTCCGCCCAGGTCAAGCGTGCGGATGACTACGGGCTTGCCGAGCGCCTTGCGCACCGCCTGCGAATACGCGGCGTACTGCTGCTCCTCCTCGAGGAAGTGGCCGCTGTCCAAAAAGAGGTTCTCCGTCCTGAAAAGGCCCACGCCGTCGCAGCTGGCCATGAGGTTGTCGGGCATGTCGGCGGAGGAGTTTATGTTTATGGAAATGCTGATGCGGCGGCCGTCGCGCGTTTCGGAAATGAAGGGCAGGGAGGTGTCGTAAACCTGTCTGGTTTCGCGGTGGAACTTTTCAATCTGCGAGTATTTGTCTATATTCTCGCGGTTGGGGTTGACGATGATTTTGCCGTCATAACCGTCCACGAGGATTTCGTCGCCGTTTTTGATTTTGTCTGAAACGTCGTGCAGGCCGACCACGCAGGGCACGCCGAGGGAACGGGCGATTATCGCCGTGTGGCTGGTCTTTGAACCCTTCTCGGTGATTATGGCCAGGATGTTGTCGCGAGAGATGAGGGCGAAGTCCGACGGGGCAAAGTCCGTACTTACGAGGATTGACGGCTCTCCGGAGCCCATGGAACGGTCCTCCACGGCGCCTACGAGGTTGCCCAGAACCCTGTGGGAAACGTCGCGGATATCGGCTATCCTTTCGCGTATGAACGGGTCGTCGATTTCGCCGAAGGCCGTGATAAACTTGTCAACAACCTTCTTGTAGCAGTACTCGATGTTCAGGTTGCCGCTTCTGAAGAGGGATATGGTTTCCTGGATTATCGCCACATCTTCGAGCAGCAGCAGATGCGCGTCAAAAATGGCCGCCTCAGACTCCCCCACTCTCTCCTGAATCTCCTTTTTTACGGAGAGAATCTGGTGGCGGGTCTTTACGAGGGCATCTTCGAACCTGCGTATTTCGGAGGGTCTTGAGGCTTCGGAGATTTCGTAGGCGGGAACCTCGATATCGCTATGGTACATCAGGAGCGCGCGCCCGCGGGCAATGCCGCCGGATACGCCGATTCCGCTCAGGAAAACTTCCTTGCACTTGTCAACCATTGCCCCTACTCAATTAAATTGTATAAAATAGGCAATACTATTTTTCAGCCGCCGCTAACCGCGCGCGCCTGCCTCATATTTTTTCGGCGCGAAGGAGGAACGAGGCGAGGAGAAAAGAATAAAACGAGATGCCGCCCATTTGCCTCCTATTGGATTGCGGTTTGGCGCAATGATTTTGGATGAGAAATTCACCCGCAAAAACGCCCACGCTGGGAGCGTACAAGCAGTACGTGGCCTGTGTGGGCGTTTTTAAGGGTGGATTTCTCGCCAAAAGCGGCCGCCTAATCAGATTTCCTGGACATGCTTGCTCTGGTTCGCAATGCTTTTCTTTTTTGCGTCTTTGGCCTTTGGGTCTGAATTCTTGTCGGAGGCCGGTTTGCCCGCCGATGCCTTGCCTGCGGCGTTACTTGAGGTTTGTCCGGCAGCCGCGCCCGCGGAGAGCGACGCCTTTTTCGCAGCGCATTCATCGCAAAGCCCGGAGGAAGCCGAGCCGCCTGCGGAGTTTTTGCCGGAAGCGGGTTTCGCCGAGCACTCTTTGCAGGCATTCGCGGAAGCCGACGCTTTCTTGGCCGCGCATTCATCGCAGAGGCCGGAGGATGCGGAGCCGCCTCCGGAATTTTTGCCGGAGGAGTATTTTGCGGCGCAGTCTTTGCAGGAGAGCGCCGCCTTCTTGTCGGCGCATTTTTTACAGGCGTCGGCAGGCTTTTTGCCGGAAGCAACAGCTGCGGCGCAGTCATCGCAAAGGCCCGCGGCCAGGGCTGCGGAGAGACTGCGCGCGTAAGCCTGAGCGGCAGCGTCCTTGTCAAAAGCGTATTTGGATATGGCGCATTCTTCGGCGTCAAAAATGGAGACGTTTTTCAGGTTCGCACTGCATTCGGAAGCGCCGGTCATGAGAAAGCCCACCCAGTCAACCGCCTTGAGCGGCTTGGCTTCATAAGCCGCATCCTCTTGGGCGACGGTTTTTTCACCGTCGTCGATTTCCCAACTCCAGTTCTGCGAGGCGTTTTTGCCCACGCCGATTTTCATTCTGACGTTGAGCCATTTTCCGACCGGAAGCGGAATGGGACCATTTGCGCCGGAGACCGCGCCGGCGGCAAAATCCAAAAGCGGGGTTTTGTCGACTTCGCCGCTGCCGCGCACCTGGCACCTTATCTGTGTGTCGGCGTTGAGGCGCAGCGCGAATTCGACGGAGGCCCAGCCGTTTATGATGCGCGGCTTGAAAACGACGGCGGGCTTGTAGCTTTCCTTGTAGCCGTCGGAATCCTCCATTCTGAGGTAGGCTTCGCCGTCGTCGGTTATGAGCACGCGGATGTCGCGCTTTTTGGGGTCGCACATCGTCTGGCAGAAGCGCGGGGCGTCTCCGCGGGCGTGGTTTGAGAAGTCCGAAAGGGCGTTAATGCCGTAGGGGGAGTCTTCAGGGTCCTCGCAGCGCGGCGGATATTTGTATTCGCCGATGAAAGAGTTGTAGCGCTTCTTCATGTCACGCTGCAGGCCCGCGCTTTCGAGCGTGAAAAGCTTGAAGCCTATGGCCATGAACTGCGGGTTGAGTATGCTCCAGTTTTTCAGGTCGGGGTCTTCGACGACGCTGCTTTCGTCCTGCCCCGTGGCCTGCCACTCCGCGAAGGTGAGGCTGCCGAATTTGACGTCTTCGGAAGTGTCGTAATAGAGGTTCTGCGCGAACTTCGCAACCTCGGGGGTGAAGAGTTTTCCGTCCCTCAGAAGGGGCGCGGGGGAGGAATAATAGACGATGTTGTTCCTGAACGTGAAAGAATTTTCACCATGCTGGCCCAGGCCTACCTGCGAAGTCCTGCCGTTGACGAAGACGTTGTTTCTGACGAGCACGTCGCTTCCGTAGTTCATGAAGTAGCCGCAGTCCTGCGTGTCGTGCACGTAGTTGTTGTATATTTCGAATTTCGAGCTGCCCGCGTCGTTGTAAATGCCCCAGGCGCCGTACTTGTGGCGCTCTATGTCGTGAATTTCGTTTCCGTAAATTTTTGAACCCTGGGAGGAGCCCAGCGTGTAGATGCCGCCCATGTCTGAGATGTAGCCCTGCCCTATCTTGAAAATCTTGTTCTCCCTGACGAGGTTGTTGTGCGTGCGCGTCTCCGCATTGCCCCATGTCCAGCCGACGGAAACGCCCGTGTAGAAGCCGTCGAAGATTGCGTTGTTCTCCACTATGTTGCCGCCCGAGTCGAAGATTATCACGCCGCAGCCGGAGTAATTGCGCCTGCCGTAGGAATAGATGATATTGTTGCGCACAAGATTGTTTCCGCACGCCACGTATGGCGGAACCGCCGCCTGCATGTAGCTTCTGGAATGCGAACGGCCCAGGCGCACGCCGCCGCAGCCAGCGTCGTAAATTTCGCAGTTCTCAACGCGGGAGCCCCAGACGTTGTCTTCAAAGCCCACCGCGTAGCCGTCGCAGTGGGAAATTTTGCAATTGAGCAGGATGAAGCTTTTGGTGTTGAAAACCTTTATGAAGGAATGCGCGAAGCTGGCGCCCTGCGTGCCGAGGAACTTTATCATGCCGTCTTTGGAGTAGCTGGGGTCCGCGCCGTAGACGAATTCAATGCCGCGCACGGTGATGTCCTGCGTCTTGTTGTTTTTATACACCGCGCCCACCTCCATGACGGTGGGGACGACGCCGAAATAGGCCCGCATGCCCTCCGGCGTCTCCCCGCGTCGGGGGAAATAGTAGACGGCGTTTTCTGCGGAAGAGTAATAGAATTCGCCCTCGGCGTCGAGCGCGCTTTTGAGGTTGGTTAGATGGTAGCGCCAGGAGCTACCGAAGTTGAACGGAAAAAATTTGCTGTCGGTTTTTACGACTATGCGCACGGTCTTGCCGTCGGGGTTTTCCGAAACGGAATCAATGGCGTAGCGCGTGTGCACCCAGGCAAAATACATGTCTATTGCGGCGTCTTTGAGTTCGCCGTCATTGAGTTTGAGAAGCGCGTCGGCGTCGGCCTTGAAGGCGTCAAAGGCGATTTTGTAGACGCCGTCAACGGCGTCTCCGGCTGCGGCCAGGCCGCAGACGAAGGATGATTTTGAGAACTGCGTGCTGCGCGCGGGAACGGCCCTTTTGCCGTTCACGAAAAGGGAGGTCACGCGCGGGGAGTTTTCAGGGAGCACGGCCTTGAAAAACGCGCCGTCGCGCTGCCAGCCCTCGATTTTCCTTCCGCCTATTATGCGCGTCTTGCCGCCGCCATCTATAGAAATGCCGCTGTGCTTTTCGGTAAGCATGAGCGGCGCTTCAAGAAAATAGTCCCCGCTTAGAGCGAGCCTTTTGCCGGTGGTGAGGGCTGCGTCGTCGCAAAGCTGCTGAAGGTTTCTGGACTTGGAGTCCACCGCGGCAAAGCCGGCGGCGCAGGCCAAAGACAGCGCGCAAAATGCAATCGTTTTTTTCATATACGTAATGCTGAACATTTTTGACGTAAAACGCTATCAAACCATGCGTCCCAAATACAACACTTAAATTGAACGGATATTTATAAAATCAGCACGCCGCAAAAGGCGGCGCCTACCCCCAATTTTGACTCGCCGCCGCAGGCGGCATAAAAATAGGACTTGGCTTCTAATAATTAAAGCATCGGCTTTTGCAGCAACAACATCGTGTGCCTAATTGGCGGCACGGTTTGGATGCATGGCCAGAGTTAGCCTATTGGCGCAATGATTTTCGATGCATAGCAAGGCGCAAAAAAAAATCCCGCGCAGGAAGTGTACAAATTAGTACATGACCTGTGTGGGAGGCGCTTGGAGCGCCCTCCATTGAAGGGGCTATGCCCCTTACGGCAACTGCTTCGCAGTGAGCCTATCCCTTGGGTTCGCCTATTGGCGCAATGATTTTCGATGCATAGCAAGGCGCAAAAAAAATCCCGCGCAGGAAGTGTACAAATTAGTACATGACCTGTGTGGGATTTTTGAAGCAACGCCGCTAGGCGCGAAAAGCATTCGCCAATTAGCGGCCGTAGATTTCTATTTCTATGTACGCGTTCGTGTCGTTGGTCGTATTTCCGTTCGAG
>JAVBSZ010000074.1:0-8237 GCA_031556415.1 Opitutales bacterium
AAAGACCGGGCCCCACGTAATATAAACCCCTATATTTAGAAGGGTTTGGAGGGTTCTGGAAGCTTTTGGAGGGTTTCCCAAACCTAATGCTTAGAAACATTCTGCATCCAAAATTCCAGCCGCCAAAATAAAGAGCGAGTTAAGGTTTTTCTGATGCCGCCTTCGCGGTGAGTCAAATCCTTATACTACGAGAAGGATGGCGATGCCCAGGCAGTTTAGGGCGATGTGGCAGGCTGCGGGTTTTATTCTGCCGTGTTTGAGCATGTCGGCAATCTGCCAGGCGAGCGCGGAAAACGTTGAGAGGCTTCCCGCAAAGCCGCCGCTGAGGGCCATTCTCAGTTCGTTAGGCATGTCTATTTTGAAAAGGACTATCAGTATTGCGCACGCAAGCAAATTGACCGCGAGCGTGCCCGCGTAAAAATCCTTCCTGTCAAAGGCGTCCGAAGCTGCCGAGCGCAGGCCCGCGCCGAGCGCGCCGCCGAGTATCAAAACCAGCAGGTTCATGCGCGTCCCTTCTTTGATATGAGCCTTGCTGCCGGCATGGCCGCAAGCGCCGCGAGCACGCAGAGGGAGAAAGTTCCCGCGAGCAGCGCCAGCGCCGCAGGAATGTTCCATCCGCCGAAGAACAGGGCGTCCTGAAGGGCGAATGCGGAGAAGGTTGTAAGTCCGCCGCAGAAGCCCGCGTTGTGAGACTTTTTTAAACGAGGATGCACTATGTGCTCAAGTTCCGCAACGAGCGCGTAAAGAAAAGTTCCGGCGATGTTGCAAAGAAGTATCGCAAAAATCTGGCGGTCTGGGAGCATATCGCATATCGCCACCCTCGCAAGGGAGCCGAGCGAGCCCCCCGCCATCACGTAAAGGATTTCAAGCGCGCGCGTCTTCATAAAAGCCTATATGAATAGCAGGCTCGCCGCCATCACGAACATTCCCATGAAGGTGCCGAGTATGGCCTCGTGCCCGTGCCCGTATTCCTGCGCGGTGGGCAGAAGCTCGTCTAACGCTATGAAAACCATTATGCCCGCGATGAGCGCGAAAACCACGCCGAGCGTCATGCCGTCGCTCAAAGAGCCTATGAATGCGAAGCCTATCACCGCGCCTGCGGGTTCGGCAAGGCCGCTCGCCGTCGCCCACCAGAAGGCCTTTTTCCTGCTGCCCGTGGCGTTGCAGATTGGAAGCGCCACCGACACGCCTTCGGGGATGTTGTGCAGCGCAATTGCAATGCCAATGGGGATGCTCAAGGAGAGGCTGTCCAGCCCCGAGGCGAAAACCGCGAGGCCTTCCGGAAAATTATGCAGGCACAGCGCGAAGGCCGTGATGAATCCAACTTTGCCGATGTTCTTTTTGTTTTTCCCGGGCCCGGAGCACGCGCCTTCAACGGCATTTTCCGAAAGGTGCTCCGGCACGAGCTGGTCTATGAGCGCCGTAATAAGCGCGCCTACGAAGAACAGCCCTATGGCCATGGACGCCCCGAGCGCCTTGCCGCCGTCAAAATGCTCGGTGAGCTTGTGGACGCTCTCGGGGAGTATCTCCATGAATGAAATGTAAATCATCACGCCCGCAGAAAAACTCATGCCGAAGGATAGCGCGCGCATGTTGCCCGGCTTTATAAAAAACGATATGAGCCCGCCTATCGAGGTTGAAAGCCCCGCCAGCACGGTGATTAGAAATGCGATTGGAACCTGTTCGCTCATGTCCAAAATAATGAAAGCGCAAAATTTTTCGTCAAGCGGAGTTTTTTGCGGAAAGGCGGGGCTTCAATTATATTGCCATTTAAAACTAATTCGCCCTAACTTGGGGGTAATGATTCGCAGGATAAGATTTTTCTTCGCCGACAGGCTGCTGATAGCGACGATACTCATAGTCGCCATATTCATGATGTTTCCGTCCATAACAAAGCTCAGGGAGCTTTACGAAATAGGCATGGTGGAGGACAACCTTGTTGCGATAGCGGATGCCGGAAAGGCGCACCTTGCGGAAAAGGGCGGAGACCTCATGGCGTATGCCGACATGGTTTCAAGCGGCCTCATTGCCGAGGCCGAACCCGTCTTGGGGGAGTCTTACGGCGCGCTTACGGTGAAGTCGCGCGGCGGCGTGCTCACGGTCAAGACTTCCATGGGCAGGGAAATTTCCGTCAAATACTGACGCGGATTTTCCCGGCGCGTTCCGCCTTTTGCGCTGCGTTTTTTTAGGCGCGCGCCGTTCACCGCCACATTCAAGCTTGGAGAGCGCACCGACATATTAAAGATGATGGGAGCGGACGCGCTTTCTGAAAATTTTTTCGGCTCCATCGTCGTCATCATAGAAAATACGGATAGAAAACAGCCTTAAAAAGACGGCTTATTTTCAGCTTAAAGCGCTTTTAACCGTATGTTTCGGGGCGAAAGAATCTTTAGTTTTTTGCATAAAAGACGGTTTAAGGTGGGTATTGGGAGCTTGTCGGGGCCATAAGCCCCTGAAAACCGCCGTTTGGAGGCAAAAAAAAGTGAAAAACCCCCATTTTTTCAGTTGACGGCCCATACCGCATATCACATTCTTGCGTCAATTAGTGATTTAACTACTAACCACTAGTGTAAACCAAAAAACTCATACATTAAAAAATATGAACAAAGCAGACCTCATCGTTGAAATACAGAAACTCCTCGGCAAAGACGCTTCCAAGGCTTGCGCGGAACGCGCGCTTGACGCGGTTGTTACGGCTATCAAGGCTGGCGTGAAGAAGACCAAGAAGCTTCAGCTTATCGGTTTCGGCACGTTCTCTGTCTCCAAGAGAAAAGCTCGCACCGGCATCAACCCGAAGACCAAGGCGAAGATCCAGATCAAGGCAACGAACGTTGTCAAGTTCAAGGCCGGCGCCGACTTCAAGAAGTCCGTTGCCAAATAACATTTTCTGTTAGGAAAAATTTTAGGGCCTCCGGAAACGGAGGCTCTTTTTTTTACCACAGGCGGCGGACGCCTTCCTTCCTTATCATGTCTATGCGCGGCTGGGCCAGGTTTTCCTTTGCGGCGCGGAGGGCGAGGGCGAGAGCCCAGAACCTGTCTGCGTGCCCGCTTTCGGAACGGTCCGCGGAAAACCTTATTCCGCCGGACGCCGAGGCCTGCCTCTTTATGCTGCGCAGGTCGGCGCGTATTTGAATGTCGTCGGGAATTTTCAGCGCGCAGCTTTCGAAAGCGGAACGCAGCGGGTAGGCGAGCGCCTCCTTTGTTGACGACGTGAAATTGACGCCCTCTATGCGCGTGCTTCCGAACCTCTCAATAGCGCGCTCGGCGAACTGCCGGCCGAGGCCCGTCTGGTCTATTGCCGCACGCCGCAGCGCGGGGTGCTTGAGCAGCTCGTAGAGTGCGGCCTCCTGTTCGGAAAAGGGGGTGTCTTTGAAAACGATAACGTCTCGTGTGAAAAGCATGCCGTCGGATTTTTCAAGAAGCCAGAACACGCTCAAATCCCTGCTGCGGCCCACGTCTATGCCGAGGTAGAATGAATCTTCCGCTCTCGCGTGTGAAATGCTTTTGCGCCATTCGCAGTCCGGCGGATAGAGGCATTTCTGTATGTCGTCGGAAGGGATGAAGGCGCTCTGGTCGTCGAAGGGCACGCACATGTATTCCTGCATGAAGCTTTCCATGTCCGCGCAGGAATTTTTTATGCGGTCAAAATACGCGGCCTCGTCCATATCGGAAACCTCGTGCCCCGCGGGCAGCGCGCGCTTGAGTTTTTTAAGGAAGCCCTGCTCGAGGGCGTCCTGCAGCGTCACTCTGTGCAGCGAAATCTTTTTCGGGTTTCCCTTGTGCTTTGCCTCCTCAAGAAGCGTGTTGAAAAAGTTCATGCTGCCGCGGTGCGTTGAAATTATCTGCAGGCTTCCGCCCCAGGTGATGCCCGGGTAGGCGATTGCGTAGAGCTTCATGGGGTCGGGATGCAGCGCGAATTCGTCGAGCACGCGGCTGCCGCGCTTGCCCGCCTGAGCGTCGGCGTTTGAGGAGAGCGAGTTTATCCTCGTGCCGTTCTCGAATGCGAGGATTTTGGAATTTGAACGCGCATCGTCGGAGATTCCGCCGCCTGAAATTTCGCGCGCGGCAAGGCCGAGGATGTCGGCGAATTTTTTGCAGTCGGATATGAAGAGCGACGCCTGCATCTCGTCGCGGGAGCTCACCCAGGAATCGAGCGCCTTGCCGCCGTTTGCGGTCGCCGCGTGCCGCCGCACAAGGTCGTACGCCGTGCTCCAGCTCAAACCTATCTGTCGGGACTTCTCCATGATTTTTATGCGGGAGTCATCCAGTATCCATTTGCGCTGGTAGGGCAGGAAGAAGCTTTCGCCGCCGCCGTTCATTTCCGCCGCCGTCATAAGAGCCTCAGCTTTTCCTCGATTTTAGAAATCAGCTCAGGCGTGATTTCCCCGCCGCCGCCTTCGTTTTCCGAATCGGACTTTGCGTGCTTGAGCTCCAGGTTTTTCATCTGCGCGTTGGATGCGGAAAGCTTGTAGATTACGCCTGAAAGCGTGTTCAAATCCGCAAGCGAAACCTCGTCGGAAGCGCTCTGGCAGAAGAAGTCGAAGAGCGCCTCCCATGCGGATTTTAGGACGGCCTGCGCAGTCGCATGCGCGGGCGATATCTTTTCAATCACCCTGTCGGCGTCGGTCTTGGCGCCCCTGATTTTTTCAAGATGTTTTTTGAAGTCCGCGCTCAGGGCTTTGGGCGCGGATTTTTTCACGGCGCGTTTTGCCGCCGCCTTTTTCTTTGCCGCTTTCTCTTCCATGTCAGAACCCCGACGTTTCAAGATGGTCGAGCCCCTTGGCGCGGATTTTCACGCGCGCGTGGGCCGCGCAGATGTCGCTGCGCTCGGAGGAAAGGTAGCCCTTTTCCTCAAGGTACGCGATGTCTATATTGAGCGTGTTTTCCGTAATTTCCTCATGCGGCACGCTGGAGAGCTTCAGGCCGCGCATCACCGTTTCAAGCGGAAGCGCGGCGGGGTAGGCCGCCTGCAGCTGGAGGAGTATGGAGGTTCTTCTTAAAAGCGTTTTGTCGGTGTCCTGTTTCATATTCTTACTGTTTGCTGATTCTTAAAGAAAGCTTGTCCGTTTTCAGGGTGAGTTCCCCTATGCGCTGGTTTGCGAGCTGCGCCTGCGCTATGAGCGCGCTTATGTTCTGCGCGTTTTTGCTGACGAGCTCCCGCGTTTCGGAAAGCCCTTTGTCGTGCCGCTCCTGAAAGGCGAAAGTGTCCGCGCGTATTTCGGCGCGCAGGCCGCGCACGTCGCGCACGGCCTGCGATATCGCCTCCATGAGCTCCGCGCGCGTCTTTTCCAGTTGCGACTGCGTTGCGTAGGTGAGTTTCGGATCCGGCTTTTCGGAGTGGAAATCCCTGATTTTTAAAACCAGGTAGTACGCGCCGAGAAGCCCCGTGCTTATGACAAGGCCGGTGCCGAGAATTTCTGATTATTCAATGTTCATGTGAAAATTGTTTTCCTCCGATTATATACCAACGGCCCGAATAGTGCAAAAGAACTTTGGGAACTTTTGAAACTTCAGCATCCCCGCATTTCCTTGGGGCTTGACGCGCGCGCTGCGTCGGGCATTATCGGGCTTCTCAAAAAGAGGCTCATATATGAAAATAACTTATAAGATTCTTATAGCTCTCGCCGTTGCGTTTTCGCACGCGGGCGCGGTGTTTGCGCAGGAACCGGTAATGAACCTGTGGCCGTCAAAAGCCCCGGGCAAAGTCTGCGAGGAGGAGGAAGTTTGCCCGGTTTCCAACGGGGACTCCCGCTACAAGTTTGTGAGCGTGCCCACGCTGACCTTCTACGGCGTCAAGAGCGAGACGCCTGCGCCCATAGTCCTCGTCTGCCCGGGCGGCGGGTACGACGTTGTCTGCGTGACGCACGAGGGCGTTGAAATCGCCAAATGGCTCAATCAAAACGGAATAGCCGCGGCGGTGCTCAAATACAGGGTTCCGAAGAACCGCGACGGCGCCTTTGCGGACGCGCAGCGCGCCCTGCGCATCATACGCGCGAACGCCCAGAAGTGGGGCGTTGACGCGGGGAGGGTAGGCATGCTCGGCTTCTCCGCGGGCGGCCACCTCACCGCGCGCACGTCCACGGGCTACAACGAAAAAGCCTACGAGCCAGTTGACGAAATAGACAAGCTCTCCGCGCGGCCGGATTTCACGGTGCTCGTCTACCCCGCCTATCTCTATGCGGACAAAAACTACACGCTCGTTCCGGAGGTCTCCGTGGACAAGGACACGCCGCAGGCATTCATCACCATGGCGCAGGACGACAAGACGTACTTTGACAGCTCCATAGCATACTACCTCGCGCTCAAGAAGGCGGGCGTGAAGGCGGATTTGCACCTCTTCGCGGACGGCGGCCACGGCAAGGGCGTGCGCAGAAACAAGGAGCCCATGAAAGACTGGCCCAAGCTCTGCGCCGAATGGATAAATTATTATTTTGGCGAAAAGAAATAAACGCGGAATTTTTAAACATGAACGCACTTAAAAAAATCTCATTCTTTACTGCGGCTTTTGCTGCTGCGTCATGCGCCTTCGCGCAGTCAGAAACCCTGAAACTCTGGAAGGGAACGCCGCCTGGCGAAGTCTGCGCTGGTGTTGAAGAGCTCAAACAGGTTGGGGACATCAAAAAGTTTCTCAACGTGAGTTCGCCTGAAATACAGCTCTTCCCGGCAGCAGGCGATGCGCCTGCGCCCGCCGTCATAATCTGCCCGGGCGGCGCGTACAAAATCATGGCTTGGGATTTGGAGGGCACGGAAATAGCCCAATGGCTCAACTCCATAGGCTTCACCGCCGTCATACTCAAGTACCGCGTGCCCGACAACCGCGACGGCGCCTTCATGGACGCGCAGCGCGCCGTCAGGCTCGTCCGCGCGAACGCGGAAAAGTGGAAGATAGACCCGCAGCGCGTCGGCATACTCGGCTTCTCGGCGGGCGCGCACCTCTCCGCGCGCACTTCGGCAAGCTTCAAGGACGAGGCTTATGCTCCCATTGACGAGGCGGACAAGCTCTCGCCGCGCCCCGACTTCACGGTGCTAGTGTACCCCGCGTATCTTTCGGCGGATGAAAATTACGCGCTCTCTCCGGAGATAAAGGCGGACAAGGAAACGCCTCCGGCCTTCATCATCGAGGCGCAGGATGACAAGCTCATAGACAGCGCCGTGGCATATTATCTCGCGCTTAAAAAGCTCGGCATAAAGGCCGATATCCATCTGTATGCGCAGGGCGGGCATGGCATAGGCATCCGCAACAAGGCGGACGGAAAGCCCATCCGCGCGTGGAACGACGTCTGCGGAGAATGGCTCAAATACTACTTCGGCGCAAAGAAAAACTGACGCATCATCACCATGAAAATTTTCGACTTCCAGCTTGGCCCCATAGAGACGAACTGCTTTCTCGTTTTTCCCGACGAGGGCGACGGAGCGATTCTGATTGACGCGCCAGAGGAGGCCGCGCGCGAAATCCCCGCGTTCCTTGAAAAGCACGGGCGCAGGCTTTCGGCAATCCTTCTCACACACGGGCATTGGGACCACGTGTGGGACGCCGCCGAGCTCAAGCGCATCACGGGCGCAAAAATTTACGCAAGCAAAGAGGGTGCGCCCTTCATAGAGAGCCCCGACACTCAGAAGGGCTTTCTCTTCGGGCGGGATGCGTTTGAAGCGGCAAAGATAGACGTCTTTCCGGAAGACGGAGAAACGCTTGAAATTGCGGACGTAAAAGTTAAATGCCTGCTCGCAAACGGACACTGCGCGGGAAGCCTCGTCTACGCGTTTGAGGGCGAAGCTCCGCAAAAGGCCTTTGTGGGAGACGTGATTTTCAAAAATTCCATAGGCCGTTATGATTTTCCGACGGGGAATTTTGACACGCTCGCCAAATCCATACGCGGAAAAATCTACACCCTGCCGGACGACGCAATCCTCATACCCGGGCACGGGCCCATAACGACGGTCGGCGAGGAGAAGCACAACAACGCGTTTGTGCGCGAATGAACCATGCCGCAGGCCGACGACCAGTTTTTCATGCGCGAAGCGCTCACTCTGGCGCGGAAGGGCTGGGGTTTCACCAACCCCAACCCCATGGTGGGAGCGGTGATAGTCGAGGGCGGAAAAATCGTCGCGCAGGGATGGCACAAAAAGGACGGCGGGCCGCACGCGGAAATAGAATGCCTCAAAGATTTGAAACGTGCTCCAATGGCCGGAGCTAAGATGTACGTCACGCTTGAGCCGTGCTCAACGCGCGGGCGCAC
>JAVBSZ010000007.1:0-3261 GCA_031556415.1 Opitutales bacterium
CCGACGCCATGGAGCGCATGAGGGAAGCGGAGAGCACCGGCCCGGCCTCCCCGCCCTTTTCCATACAGCTTTCAAAATCTTCCGTCATTCCAAGTGAAAATAAATGCGGAGCGGGCCCTGTCAAGCCGCTCCGGCAAAAAAACAACGCGTGCAAAATTCGCGCGCAAAGCGGGCTATTCGGAATCTTCGTCCGAATCGTCCTCCGGCATTTCGTCGGCCTCGCGCGAGTACTTGAGCTTGCGCTGCGCCTGCGGCAGCGGGGACATCGTCGTTATGATGCTTCTTCCCGCGAGTTTGGGCTCCGAATCCTTAGCGCCGACGTGCGCAAGCTCCGCAATGGCGCGCTTTACGGTTTCAAAGGCGTTGTCCTTGTACTCCATTTCGCGGCCGCGCATCATCAGCGTCACCTTAAGCTTGTTGCCCGCAAAAAGGAAGCGCTCCGCGTTGCGGATTTTTGTCATGAAGTCATGCTGCTCAATAGCAGGGCGCAATTTGATTTCTTTGAGCTTCGGCGAAGTGGACTTGTGCGATTTCTGCTTCTTGGACTCCTCGTACATGTACTTGCCGTAGTCCAGAATCCTGCATACCGGCGGTTCGGTGTTGGGGGATACTTCAAGAAGGTCCAAACCCAGCTTGCGCGCGATTCCCAAAGCCTCATACGGGCTCATAACGCCGATCTGGCCGCCGTCGGGCCCTATCACTCTTATTTTCGGCGCCCTGATGCGCTCGTTCCTGCGGGGGCCGAAATTTCTGCCCTTGTTGTATCTTGGGTTGCCGCCCGACGGGCCCCTACCGCTGTGCGGGAATGTGTTATTTGCCATTAAGTATTATTTTTAATTTGGTTTTTGCGGAGAATAAAAGCCTATCGGCGCAAAACTTCAAATCTTTTTTTCCGGAAAGTTGGCGGATGCGCCCTCCCCGCTCCCATTATGATTGATTTTTTTACGCAAAACTGTACAGTCAAAAGCTACATGAAAAAATACGCCTTCGCAATTTTCGCCTTCTGCTGCGCCGCCGCCTTCGCGCAGGAGGGCGCAAAGCCGAACGTCATATTCTTCTTTCTGGACGACTCCGGCTGGGGGGATTTGTCGTGCTACGGGAACGACCGCATCAGGACGCCCAACTTTGACGCCTTTGCGGCGCGCGGCACACAGCTTACGAATTTCTACTCTGTGTCTCCGGTGTGCTCCCCAAGCAGGGTCGGCGCGATGACGGGGCGCTTCCCGGGGAAGCTCGGCGTGCACCACGCCTTCGGCGCGTCGGACAAGCTGAACCTCAACACCGCAAAATTTGTGGACCCGAATATGCCCACAATTACAAAGGCCTTCCACGACGGCGGCTACCGCGTGGGGCACTTCGGCAAATGGCACCTTAACACCAAAAAGACCGACCCAAAGCCCGACGAGTACGGCATAGACTCAAACAGGACGGTCAACGCAAACGGGGACAATTTCGTATTTCCAAAAGACATGCCGCAGAACGCCGTCTCAACCGAATACATTGTCGATGCCGCAATAAAGTTCATGTCCGAAAACAAGGACTCCGGCAAGCCCTTCTACATGAACGTGTGGACGATACTCCCGCACGGCACAATAGCGCCGACGCAGGAACAGATGGACAGGGTTCCCAAAGCCCTGGCGCCAAACGCCGACAAGCCTTTCAAATCCCTAGTGCCCATATCCTCCCCCTTGCAGGTATACTCATCCGCAATCCTTGAGCTGGACTTCCAGTTCGGCAGGTTGGTCGATTATCTCAAAAAGAACGGCCTCTACGAAAACACCATAATAATAGTCTCCAGCGACAACGGGCCAGAGAGCGAGGAGATAGCAAACTCCAACTACGCCGCCGGCGGCAAAACGGGCGTCTTCCGAGGTAACAAGCGCAGCATCTACGAGGGCGGAATACGCGTTGCGGGAATCCTCTCATGGCCCATGCAGATGAAAACCCCGCGCGTGGATAGGACCTCCATAGCCTCGACTATAGACCTCTTCCCCAGCCTTGCAAAAATCTGCAAACTTGAATGCCCCTACGGGGAAATCGACGGTGAAGACATGTCGGAACTTTTTTACGGCAGGCCAAAGCAGAGAAGCAAGCCGCTCTTCTGGGGCTTCTTCGCCGCCGTGCACGGGCACCCCAATGCGAAATCCCCGCAGCTGGCCATGCGCGAGGGAGACTGGAAACTCATGTACGACATAGACGGCGGACGCATGGAACTCTACAACCTAAAAACCGACCCAATGGAAGTGGACAACACCGCCGCCGACAACCCGAATATCGTCGGACAAATGAAGCCCAAACTTCTCGCCTTCCTCAAAACCCTCCCCTCAAACGAAGGCAGCTTCAAAACCTCCGGCCTCCAAGACTCCAAATACATGAAAATCCTGGGAGACTAGAGCATATACGCCGATTGCATACGCAATACGGCTGCATTGTTTTTATATTCCAGCATTTGACTCACCACCGAAGGCGGCATCAGAAAAAAGAAGCTCTACCTGCTTACCGTTTTGGCGCAGTGATTTTGGATGAGAAATGAACTCGCATTCACGGTAGTGAATGTCTCGCCCCTTCGGGGTGGCCAAAAGGCCATTCTTCCCCAAAGCTTTTTAGAGAAATTGCGCGGCATCACCGCGCGGTTTTCTCTAAAAACTTTGGTGTTTCATACGCAAAAAAGCCCTGCGGTGGGAGTGTACAAATTAGTACATGACCAGTGCGGGGCCTTTTTTAAGCGGATGGATTTATCGCCAAAAGCGCTCGCCAAAATTAAATTGAGGTTATTATGGCGTCGGCAAGTCCGTACTCTATGGCCTCCTGAGCCGTCATATAGAAGTCGCGGTCGGTGTCTTTGCAGACTTTTTCGTAGCTTTGGCCGGAGGCGGCGGAAAGTATCTTGTTGAGCTCCTCGCGCATGCGCTCCATTTCCTTGGCCTGGATATGGATATCGACGGCGGTGCCGCTCATCTGGCCCATGATTAGGGGCTGGTGTATCATCACGCGCGCGCTGGGGAACAGGAAGCGGCGTCCCTTTGCGGCGGCGGAAAGAAGTATGGAGCCCATGCTCATGGCGATGCCCACGACGACCACGTTGACGGGAGCCTTGATGAGCTTCATGGCATCATACACGGCCATGCCTGCGCTGATTGAGCCGCCGGGCGTGCTGATGTAGAATGTGATTTCCTTGGAGGAGTCAAGCATGTTGAGGTAGAGGAGCTTTTCCACGACCTGGGCGGCGCTTTCGTCCGTCACCTCGTCCCACAAAAATAT
>JAVBSZ010000081.1:0-10756 GCA_031556415.1 Opitutales bacterium
GGCTTCTTTTTGCCCATTGCGCGGCGCAGTATGTCCGCCTGGCCGAGCGTGTAGCCGGAGATTATACGCGCCGCCTCCATCACCTGCTCCTGGTAGACGAGCACCCCGTAGGTCTCCTCAGAAAGCGCCTTTAGCAGCGGATGGGCGACCTGCATTTTTGAGCGGTCCTTCTTTGCTGCTATGAACTGCGGGATGAAGTCCATGGGCCCCGGGCGGTAGAGCGCTATGAGCGCTATTATTTCCTCAAAGCTGCTGAGCGAAATCTTCCGGCAGAGGTCCTGCATGCCGCCGCTTTCAAGCTGGAAGACGCCGGTTGTCATGCCGCTGTTGAGCAGGCGGAAGGTGTCTGCGTCGTCGAGCGACACCTTTTCTATGTCAAAATCCGGAAGGTTCCTGGTGCGGCGCACGTTGTCCTGCGCGTCGGACATGAGCGTGAGGGTTTTAAGGCCGAGGAAGTCAGCCTTCAGAAGGCCGAGCTCCTCAACGGGCGTTTTGGGAAACTGCGTTGTCAACGCTCCTTCCTGGAGCATCATGGGCACCAGGTTGTCAAGCCGCTGGTCTCCTATTATTATGCCGCAGGCGTGCTTGCCGCAGTTGCGCGCCATGCCTTCTACGATTTTGCCCTCCTCGTACACGGTTTTGGCCAACTCGTTTCCGTCCACAAAATCCTTAAATTCGGCTATGGTGTCGTAAGCCTTCTCAATCGTCGTGGAATATTTGTCCTTCTCCTTCTTCTCGATTTTTATGATATTGGGGAGCGTCTTGGCCCATTTGTCGGCCTCGGTGTATGGCATGGAGTTGACCCTTGCAAGGTCGCGCACGGCGTTCTTTGCGCCCAGCTTGTTGAAGGTCACTATGTTCGCGACCCTGTCGGCGCCGTATTTTTCGCGCACGTATTCTATGACCTCGTCGCGTCGGCGCATGCAGAAGTCCACGTCAAAGTCCGGCGGCGAGACGCGCTCAAGGTTGAGCATGCGCTCAAAGAGCAGGCCGAAGCGCAGCGGTTCGATGTCCGTTATTTTGAGGACGTACGCCACCATGCAGCCAGCGCCGGAGCCGCGCCCGGGGCCGACGGGGATGCCGTGCGAGCGCGCCCAGTCTATGAAATCGTACACAATCAGAAAGTAGTCTACGAAGCCCGCGCCTATGATTATGGAAAGCTCGTAGTCCAGCTTCTCGCAGAGATTCTGTGCCCAGTCCGCGGGCTCCCCGCTTTTGGAGGCGTACGCGGAGGGGTTGGCGTAGTCCACGCCGTAGCGGGCCATAAGCCCCTTCTTGCAAAGTTCGAAAAGGAAGAGGCCGTTCTTTTTGAGTTCCGCGCGCGCCTCGAGAGACAGCGCAAAATCCGCCTCCTTTCCGTCCTGCGCAAGCACCTCGTTCTTCTTGGCCACGTAAAGGTCCAATATCCTGTCGAAGTTTTCCGCGTCCTCGTGGAACGACACGTCTATGGGCTTTTCGTAGGTCGGGTAATGGTTGGGCTTGGGCGGGAATTTGATGTCCGTCATCTCCGCCACAAGCAGGGTGTTGTCCAACGCCTCGGGGAGCTCGGGAAAGGCCACGGCCATCTCCTCGCGCGTCTTGAGGTAGAACTCGTGGTTGGGGTAGCGCATTCGCTTTTCGTCGGCGAGGAGCGCGCCCGTCTGCAGGCAGAGCAGCGCGTCATGCGCCTCCCAGTCGCTCTTCAAAACGTAGTGGGCGTCATTGGTGGCAACCAGCTTCAAATCGAACTCGCGCGCGAGCTTCACAAGCCCGGGGATGATGCGCTTCTGCTCGGGCATGGCGTGGTTCTGCACCTCGATGAAGTAGTTTTCCCTGCCGAATATGTCGACGAATTTTGCGGTGATTTCGCGCGCCTTTTCATAGTCGCCGTAAAGCAGGTACTGGCTGGCCACGCCGTTGAGACAGCCGCTGAGGGCTGTGATGCCCTTCCCGTATTTTGCGAGCAGTTCGATGTCCGCACGCGGCTTGTAGTGCATGCCCTCTGTGTAGGCCGCGCTGGCTATTTTTGAAAGGTTCAGAAAGCCCTCGTAAGACTGGGCTATGAGCGTCTTGTGGTGTATCTGGAACTTCGGGAAATTCTCCGGACGCAGGAAGTCGGGGTTGCTTTCGATGTCTGAAATGTCGTCGGTTTTGTTGCGCTCGCGCTTGGGGCGCTCCGTCATGGCGTGGTCGTTGACGAAGTAAATTTCGCAGCCTATAAGCGGGTTTACGCCCGCGTTTTTCGCCGCGGCGTAAAAATCCATCGCGCCGCACATGTTGCCGTGGTCGGTGATTGCCACGGCCGGCATGCCGAGAGCCTTGACGCGCTTCATCAGCGTGTCTATGCGGCTGCAACCGTCCAGAAAGCTGTGGTCGGTGTGCAGGTGCAGATGTACGAAATTGTCGGCCATTTTTAAACCCTTCCAATCAAATCCAAAAATCACCCCTTTGCCATTAAAAAATTTAGGGAAGCTCGAATTTCTTCCGCATCCCCCGTTCTCTAGGCACTGTGAGACATGTTTATTGCATTGAAAAAATCAAAAAAACATCCTATCTTGCGATATATGAAAAAGTTTTTAATCCGTTTAAAAAGTTTTGTTTCCGGATTTTTCTCAAGCGTCTACGCACCGCCGATCTTCGCCTTCACGTGCATAGCGCTGCTGGCACTCACCTCATTTGTATATTATGGAAGGATGCCTTTTGGCTATAGGTGGGAGAGCGTTGAACTTAGAATGGCCTTCATTCAGTTGGAGAACTTCCTCATTTGCCTCAGCCTTTTTGCGCTACTTCTGCTTTTCATAGCGTCATTCGTAAAGCTCGCAAAAGACAGGGTTGGCGCGGCCTTCGCGGGCTGTGGGGTATTCCTCTTTCTGTTGCCAGCCTTTCTCTTCATGTGCGTCATGATAGGGGGTGCGGCCATGTTCGCGGACGACGACTTCTTCTACCAGAGCATCACGAAGAACGGCATTTACGAAGACCCGCTGGGCGTAGAGATCTTCACGCCTGAAGAGCCTCCGGTTTCCATTTACAAATCCACATACATTGAAGGTGACGAGGAATTCCAGACGAAAATAATAAAGGCGAACGCCGACCCCGTACGGCCCTTAGAGGAGCTCAAGCGCGAGATTCCGTCGCTGACAAAACTTGAAAATGAAAACCTGGAGCTTCTCTGCGAATACTTCGCCTCAAACTGCGAATGGCGCTTCATGGCGGACTCAATTTACGGGAAGAGCTACCTCACAATTAACCGCCGCTTCAAATGCGGCGGAATCCCGATTCGGGAAAAGTATATGGGCAACTATTCCACGGCGGATGAAACCAAGACGCCCTATTTCAGTTACGACCTTTGCCTTTATTACATGTCGCCGGACGACAGTTGGAAAAAGTGGAATACGACGACCCTAGAAAAAAGCAAGAACGGCGACCGCGAGGTCAATGCGCTTGACACGGGCTTCGACATCGGAAAATTCTCGGTAAACATCAGGGACTTTTCCATGTCCGCGCCGAACATGACCTTCAAAACGCTGGAGCTTCTTGAAGAGGAATTCGCGCGCGTGCGCAAACTTAAAGCCCGCGAGGAAATTGAGGGCATACTGCCGACTTACTCTGTCAAATCCGGCGAGGCCTCTTTAAAACTTTACGCGACGAACAACGGAGGGATTTACAATTCTGAAATCTGGGTGAACGCCGGCGAACCGGGCCTCATCTACCTGCGCGCATACGAGGCGAACTCGAACAGGCGCCTTTCGGAATCCAGGCTCCACAAGGCCACGAATGAATACGTGGGATATTCCAAAGACCCGTCGAAAGTGTTTTTTGCGGGCACGGAATTCACAATCCACGAGGGGGACTGGGGGCAGAAATACGTCGCGCGCTTTGAAGTCTGGTTCCAGCCCAGCGGCAAAGGCCCCGAACGCAAACTCCTGGAAAAACACTACCGCATCGAAGGCTGGATGAGGTGATATAAAAAAGCCTTGCGGAAAAGTTCCGCAAGGCTTTTGAAATTGAACAGCGAGATAATGCGCCAAAAGCGCCCGTTATTCGCCTTCTTCTCCTAATGCGGTGCCGCCCTTTACGACTACGTTATCCATTATCGCCTTGCGCACTTCTGCGGCGACGTCGGAATGCTGCGCGAAGTAGGCTTTTGCGGCCTCCCTGCCCTGGCCGATGAGCTCGCCCTTGTAGGCAATCCAGGCGCCCTTTTTTTCGAGAATCTTGCGCTCTATGCCTAGGTCGAGAAGGCTACCCGTCTGGGAGATGCCCTCGTCGTACATGATGTCGAACTCGCACTCCGTGAAGGGCGGCGCAACCTTGTTTTTGACGACCTTGATTTTTGTGCGGTTGCCCACGACCTTGCCCGTCGGGTCCTTAATCTGGCCTATGCGACGGATGTCTATGCGCGTTGAGGAGAAGAACTTGAGCGCGCGGCCGCCCGGCGTGGTTTCGGGGTTGCCGAACATGACGCCGATTTTTTCGCGTATCTGGTTGGTGAAGATGCAGAGGCAGGCTGTCTTGTTGATTGCGGCGGTGAGGCGGCGCATGGCCTGGCTCATCATGCGGGCCTGCAGGCCGACGGTGGCGTCTCCCATCTGGCCGTCAAGCTCCTGCCTAGAGACGAGCGCCGCGACGGAGTCTATAACGATTACGTCAACCGCACCCGAGCGTATCAAAGTTTCCGTGATGTTGAGCGCGTCTTCGCCGCATTCGGGCTGGGAGACCATCAGGTTGTCCAAATCTACACCGACGACCCTCGCATACTGCGGGTCTAACGCATGCTCAACGTCCACGAAAACTGCCGTGCCCCCGTTGCGCTGAGCTTCGGCAATGACCGAAAGGCAGAGCGTGGTTTTGCCGGAAGATTCGGGCCCAAAAATTTCAACTATCCTGCCCTTGGGAAGGCCGCCTATGCCTAGCGCGAGGTCGATTGCGATTGAGCCCGTGCTTATCGCCTCAACGTTCATCTTCTTGGAGTCTCCAAGGCGTATGAGCGAGCCTTCGCCGAACTGCTTGTTGACGGCGCTGAGCGCGAGTTCGAGGGCCTTTGGGTCGCCCTTTGTGCCTATGGGTGTTGCGGGTTTTTTAGCCATGATATGAGTCTTTCTAAGTATGTTTTTAAATTCACGGGCTGTTATATTTTAGGCGCCAAAATAAGTCCACATAAATTTGAGAGGGCGGCGAAAATCCCCCGCAGACAGCGGGACAAAAATATTTTCCTTGCGCAGCGCCCGCTAATAAACATAAGGGGACGGATAATTTTCACGGGGGCGTAGCTCAGTGGATAGAGCAGCGGTTTTCTAAACCGTTGGTCGCAGGTTCGAGTCCTGCCTCCCCCGCTTTTTTAAAGATAAGAAAACAAAAACAGCCGTTTGTTAACAAATCAAGGTGCGTTTTTTATTTCCCGCCTCAAAGTTCGTAAAAACGAACTTAATAAGCCTTTGTTTTCCTCATCTATTCGCCTGTCGCCAAAGATATTGCATAAAAACAATTCATTGCATTAATATTAATATCTATAATAAGATAAAAACATGATTATTGATATAAATGGAAATTCCGACAAAAAAAGCATTAATAAAGAAATTCGCCGATATGATAATTCATACGAAGAATTTATAGAATATGCCGGAGGAAAAGGCATTTCCGAACGGGCTATTACCGATTTGATACTTAAAAGGTTTAATGATGCTTTTGATAAAAATCCTTCGGATTATGCGGATACCAGACAATTATTTCCAGAGAACGCATGGGATGCCTTGGATGTTTTATATGAATACTACCGTGAACACAAAAAGCTGGACCATGAAGGAGCTTATAAGGCCGCTGCAAAATATTTGGGACATATTGTCAAAAGAACGCTTCATGTCGATAATGTAAGCGAGTACAGCCTTCTGAAGCCTGGTGATGTGCGCGGAGAGTTGAACAGATATAAAAGGATGCCTTTATCAATGGAGCACCTTGATAACAGCGTAGAAGATGCGGATGACGCTCCAAGTTTCGAAAAGTACCAAATAAATACGCCTGCAGGAAGAAGGGAACTGGAAGTTAGAAACTATGACGCTGTGGCTTGTTCGGAAATGCACAGCAAAATTCAACGAGAACTAGCTGATTTTTTAAAGAAATCTGGATATAATCTGCTCGGCGTTGAAACGCCGCATGGCGGATCCGGAAACTCAAGAATTGATGTGGTTGCGGAAAAGAATGGTCGTAAAATATACTACGAAGTCAAACCCTATGAAAATGTCAGGGCATGCATACGGGAAGCGTTAGGGCAATTATTAGAATACAGGCATTACGGAAAAAATACGGCAACAGCCGACAGTCTGATAATAGTTGGGCCCGAAAAAGCTTCAACGGCAGATACAAAATACATAAATGAACTTCAGGAAACCTACAGCATGCCTGTTAAATATATGCAATTTGATTTAGAAGCCAGATGTTTGATTGAAATCTAGATATTTGGAACAGAATAAATCTCTGTAAGATAATTAGAGTATTCATCGCGACGAATGTTCCCACCCGCCATTTTCCCCGCAGGGCATTATTATTTTGACAGCTTGCGGCAGCCGTATTTATAGGGTTCAGCGTGAAACATTTGCTATTCATGCTTTTGATATGTCCGGCGGCGCTCGCCGGAGGGGACGTTTTCATCCGCCAGAACAGCTTCCAGTCGGACTGCCCCATCATCAGGGCGCAGCGCGCCTTCAAGTTCCAGGCCGTGATTGAAGACCCGTCTAACTCCGGCTACGAATGCCGCCTCACGCTCCCGAACGACGGCTCCAAGCAGGCGAACGAAAATTCAACTCTGGTTTCCACGGGCATATACAGACACACGTGGGATGTAGTATGCGGCGCAGCGGGCATGAGTGATTTCGTCCTCGAAGTGCTCGTCGACGGCGAAGTCGTCTCGCGCAGCGCCATATCGCAGACGGTCATGCCCTTCAGGAAAATCGAAAAGCTCTCATACATGCCGGAGCCGAAGCCGGTCAAGACGGACATCCTCGTCGGCGCGCACCACTGCCCGATATGGGACCGCGGCAGAAAGGGTTCTTGGGACGCCGTCATGAACGTGCACCAGGAGCGCACGCCCGCCCTCGGCCTTTACATGCAGGACCACGCCGAAGTTGCCGACTGGGAGACAAAGTGGGCCGTGGAGCACGGTGTATCGTTTTTCATCTACTGCTGGTACCGCGCAAGCCAGGGCGGCCCTGTCACAACCAAGTATGAAAAGAGCATGTTCGACGACGGTCTCTTCAAGTCGAAATACGCGGACAGGATGAAATTCACAATCATGTGGGAGAACCAGCACAAGGGGCACGGCGGAGTTTCGGATGAAAAGGATCTGCTTGAAAACCTGCTGCCCTACTGGATTGAAAAATTTTTCAAGCTTGAAAACTACCTGAAGATAGACAACAAGCCCGTCCTCTTCGTCTACCAGCCCGACGCCGTCGCGCGCGACCTGGGCGGAAACGCCAGCGTGAAGGCCGCCTTCGGCAAAATGCGCGAGGCCTGCAAAAAGGCGGGCTTCGGCGGCCTCATAATCATGGGAGAATACCGAGGCACGGACATTGAGAGAATCAGGGCTTTCAAAGAGATGGGCCTTGACGCCTCCTTCGCCTACTGCTGGCACGTTGACTCAAGCCCTTCGCCGCTCGTCGCCGCGAACAGGCAGATGGAAAAAATCAAAAAGACACAGGAGTGGAAGGACGTCCTGCCTCAGGTCGTCACGCTTTCGCAGGGGTGGAGCGGCTGGCATGACGAGGGCTCAATCTGGAAACTGCCGCCCGCGGAGTTTGAGGCGCTTTTAAGGCGCGGCAAAAACTTCATCAGGGAGAATTTCACGGCCGACGACCTCGGCGGCAAGATGGTGATACTCGACAACTGGAACGAATGGGGCGAGGGCCACTACATAGCGCCCTACCGAGAGTACGGCTTCGGCTACCTTGACGCCGTGCGCCGCGTGTTCTCAAGCGCGCCCGAGGAGCATGAAGACATCATCCCCGAGGACATAGGGCAAGACTTGAAACAATTCAAATAAATCTTCATTTTCGCAAATGTATTTGCGCTCTGGCTGTGGTACTTTTATTTCATGACCGGTCATGTAGTCCACTACACTCCCGCCCATAAAATAAAAGTGTCCGCGCCATATTCTCAAATCCATTACGCCAAAATGAAGATTATGGGGAATGTTAGCTCTAAAACGCCTTCAGGATGAGCCGTGCGGCCTCTTTTGAAAGCTCCGCATTTTCGCGGAAGCCTAGCGGAACGCAGAGGATTCTTTTTGAAAGTTCCGCGCTCTGCTTTGAGGCGCGCGGCAGGCAGGCCCAATAGACGGGCAGTTCCGCGCCCAGGGCGTTCATTTTTGCGCGGCAGAAATCGCGCTCTTTTGCGCCGTTAAAAACAAGCACGGGGTAAAAGACAACGCGCGCGTTTTTTGCGCCCTCAATGGTTTTCAAATTCAAAATCTCAAAGGGCGCGCTTTTGGATTTCAAAATTTCAGCGCAGAAAGCGGACATGTTTTTAAGGCGCGCCTGCGCCGCGACATCAGCGGAAAAGTTTTTTGCAATGGCGAGCGAGTGCGCGCTTATCCGCGAAGATTCGCAGTCTGCGGAGAGCATTGCCTCTGCGTCCTCAAAACTTTTGAATGCGGCGGCGGCGTCCAAATTTGCGCCGTCGATGAAGAGCCTTTTCTCGTTCTGCGCGGAAAGGGTTTTGCCCTCGTAAGCGCTCAAAGTTTTGCGCCCCTTCAAAAAAAGCAGGCGCGGGCTTTTGCCGCGTCTTTTCATGCAGGCGCCCGCCGGAATAGGAACGGCCTTGCGCAGGGACGACACGCAGAAGCGAGCCAGAGAATTCAAAGCGCAGTCCGCAAACGGCGCGTGGCTGTGGTCTTCAATCAGAATTGCGTTTTTGTTTTTCTCCGCGAAGCGCGCCCATTTTTCGGAATCGAAAAGCCCGAAAAAATTCACGGCCAATACGCAGTCCCCATCTTCAACTTTTGGAAGCGCGCCGGAAAGCGTGTGCGGATTTTCGGCGTAATGCCGCACGTCAAAGTGCGCGCTTAAAAATTCGGAGACGGCGGGGCAGAAAAAATCCGGCACTCGCAGCACTGGAACTTTCCCGCCGCGTTCCGCCTTAATTTCTTTTGATACGGCGGCGAAAGCCGCGCGCGCGCAGGAGAAGAATTCAAAACCTTGAGGCGTTTCAAAAAACGGATTCCCGCGCATCAATTCCGCCGCAGCGGAAGGCAGGTATCCGCTTAAGTTTGAAAGGGAGCGTCTGGATTCTGCGTCCATTAGCAAGAGCCTATCCCAATTAAAAGGGAAATATTTGAAAGCGCCATTAATTTCAGTTGAGCTTCATTCGGCTCAATGTTTTTGGATAAAGAACGAGTATTGTAAAACAAAAAAAGCCCAGGTAGCACTAGCAGTGCGTCCTGCGTTTTTTTTGTGAAACAAGCGGAGTTATTCGCCAAAAACATTTGCTGAATGATCCTTTTTTATTGAGATAGGCTCTATCCTATCAGCACGCGCTCAACGCGCTTGGGTATGGCGACCAGCGTCTCCCAGGGTATGCGGAAAGTCCACTTGCTGTACTCGCACAAATCTATGGCCTCGCCGCCCTGCTCGCCGATGAACACGACTTCGTCGCCTACTTTCGCGCCCGCCTCGGAAATGTCCGCAAAGCATTCGTCAAGGCTGACGGAGCCGATTATCGGACAGCGCCTGCCGCCTATGAGAACGTACGCGCCTTCGGTGAAACCTGCCGGGACGCCGTCGGCATAGCCCGCGCTTATTACGGCTATTTTCTTTTGCCCGTTTTGCGAAACCCCGGCGACTTTCGCCTTGAAGCTCAAGACCTGGCGCACGCCCATGGGCCCGCCTTCGCCGTAGCCGCGCGGGTTTATGCCGTACTGCAATAGCCCCATGCGCACCGCGTTGAAGGGCGGCTCAACCGGAATGCAGGCGAGAGAGGCGCTGTTGTGGATGTGCACGAGCATCTTTGAAGAGTCTATTTTTGAGAGCACCCTCTTCATGATTTCAAACTGTTTGCGCGTGTACGGCTCGTCGGTGTCCGCGCTCGAGAAGTGGGAAAAGATTCCCGCTATGCGGAGGCTACCCAGTCCGGCAGCCTCGCCCACGAATTCCGCCGCGCCCTCATGCCATACCCCTACGCGCCCCATGCCCGTATCCACCTTTACATGGACGTCCAAAACCTTTCCCGCGGCGGCGGCAAGCGCGTTGAAATGCCGCGCCTCCTCCATGTTAGAGATGCTCGGCGTCGCGCCGTAGTCGAAGACCAGATGGCGCTCCTCCTTAAGCACGGGGCTTAAAACCAGCACGGGCCTGTCCGTCACAATCTCGCGCACGCGCGAAACCTCGTGCAGGCTGGCCACCGCAAAGATGTCCGCGCCGCCCTTTAAAAACCTGACGACAGCCTGCGGCATGGAGTGCCCGTAGGCGTCGGCCTTCACAACGCAGACGTACTTGACGCCCTTGGGAAGCCACGCCTTTATGGCGGCGACGTTGTCTTCGAGGCGCTTCAAATCCACCTCTATCCACGAGCGCATCGGCGGACGGTTCATGCGCCTATGCCCCTTCCAAAAAAACGAACGGCGCAAAAAACCTTTGCGCCGATTCCTCCCGCCCTTTCGCGGAAACGCCTGCTATTGATTTTTATCACGCCTGTATTTTTTCCTGTAATGGTGCGGTGTCAAATTCAAAACCGCGCGGAAATCCCTGTTCATGCTGCTCTGGTCGTAAAAGCCGCAGTTCTCCGCGATTTT
>JAVBSZ010000110.1:0-2715 GCA_031556415.1 Opitutales bacterium
TTGCGATAGCAGGAGAAGCCGCTGCTGTTGTGTTTTGAGAGGAAGGCCGTGCTTTGCACTACCGAGGAACAAAACCGACATGGAGGCTTTTAGCAATGAAGCCGCTTTTAATATTTCGCTTTTTAATCCACTTGCGGCTTCATTGCGCCTGCATCGAAAAAACGAACATTTGTTTGGGATATGGTCTAGACGTGGTAAGATTTACGGATATCGTCATACCGGAACCCGCGCACTATGCGGCGCTCTTCGGCCTCTGCGCCCTGCTCTTTGCGCTACGCCGCCGCAGGATGAAAAAATAACGCTCCCGCAAATTTTAAGAACAAAAAAACGCCTTCAAAATGAAGGCGTTTTTTGATAAGCGTAAAAGGTCTGCCGAAACCTTGGCGAATATTTGGTTTAACTACTCGCTCAATATGGTCGGGGCCACGAGGAAGGAAAGGTTCCAGCGGCCGCACGGCGCAAGCTGCGATGGCTCCTCAACCATCACGAACATGGCCATGGCGCATTTGTGGAAGGTGGTCCTGCAGAAGGAGTCTTTGCAGTCAAGAAGGATGTCGGCAAGGCGTTCAAGGTGCGGATTGTGCCCCACTATCATCAGGTCTCCGCCGAATGAGGCGACGGACGCAACGCCCCTGGCCGCCTCTTGCGGGTCGTCGTCCGGACGCAGGCATTTGGTCTCGCGCAGCGCGGCGGACATTCCCGAAAGGCCCTTGAATTCTTTTGCGGTCTGCACGGCGCGCGCGTACGGGCTGTGCCAGATTTCAACCACGCCGCCGAATATGGACGAATCCAGAATTTCCGAAAGCCTGCGCACCTGCACGAAGCCGCGCTTGCTCAGTTCCCTGGAATCATCCGGCCATGCGTCTTTGGCGTCGGCGTGTCTTAGAAGAAAAAGTCTCATCGCTGTTTTGATTTTCTGTTTCCCTGTGGAACGTGATACCCTCTTTTGGGAGAAGGTCAAAAAAAATCCTCCGAAAAAATCCGGAGGACGAATAAAAAATCAGAGCACCTTTATGAAGTGCGCGCCGTCTTCAAGTATTGAGAAATGCAGCTTGAGGGTGTTGAGCGCAAGGTTGTCGCCTATCTTCTCCGGCCATTCAACGCAGAGCACCTTTGGGTCTTGTACAATTTCGTCAATAAGAAGGTCTTCATACTGGGCGGGGTTCTCAAGCCTGTACGCGTCAATATGCACAAAATTCAGCCTGTTCGCCTTGTAGACGGAATAGACGTTGTACGACGGGCTTTTGACGGTCTCCTTCACGCCGAGGCCTTCGGCGAGGCCCTTCGCGAAAGTTGTCTTGCCCGACCCCAGATCCCCGTACAGAGCAATGGTGGCGTTGAAGGTGATGCCCAGGGCCAGCTTCTCGCCAAGGGAAACGGTTTCCTCGGCGCTGCGCGTCACAACGCCCTGCATGAATTCCCGAAGAAGAATCATAGCTTTGAACAGAAGCGCGCGATGCGCTCAAGGCCCTTTTCGATGACTTCATCGCTGACAGCGTAGCTCAGGCGCGCGTTTTCGTCGGAACCGAACGCGATGCCCGGAACCAGCGCAACGAGCTCCTCGTCAAGAAGCTTTGCGCAGAAATCCGTGGATGACATCCCGAAGGACGAGATGTTCGGGAAAAGGTAGAACGCCCCGTTCGCCCTGCGGCAGGAGAGGCCTTTGATTGCGTTGAGGCCGTTGAAAAGCGTGAGCCTGCGGCGGTCGAACACCTTGAGCATTTCCGCGAGCGCCGCCTTCGCCTTATCCGCATTCTGGAGCGCGGCGAGCGCGCCGTACTGAGCAAATGTCGTCGCATTGGACGTCGTCTGGCTTTGGATGTCGGTAATGGCGTTTGCGATGTCGCTCGGCGCGCAGATGGTGCCGAGCCTCCAGCCCGTCATGGAATACGACTTGCTGAAGCCGGATGCGATTATCACGTGAGAGCGCGCCTCTTCGGAGAAGCTCGCGGGGCTGACGGTTTCAGCGCCGTCGTATGCGAGGAACTCGTAAATTTCGTCGGAAAGCACGAATATGCCGGCCTCGAGCACGACGTCCATTATCGCCTCCAATTCCTTTCTGGAATAGACTTCGCCCGTCGGGTTGGAGGGGCTGTTGAGAACCAGAAGCTTCGTCTTCGGCGTGATGGCCGCCTTCAGCTGCTCGGGCGTGATTTTGAAGTCGTCGCTTTCCTTCGTCTTGAGGAATACGGGAACGCCGCCGGCAAGTTTGACCATTTCAGGGTAGCTCACCCAGAACGGCGCGGGGATTATAACTTCGTCTCCCGGGCTGCAGACGGAGGTGATGGCCAGATGGCAGGAAAATTTTCCGCCGGGGCTCACGATGATGTCGGAAGTTTTTACACCCGCAACCCCCTTCTCGTTTATGTAAAAATCGGCAAGCGCCTTGCGCAGTTCCGGAAGGCCGGAAGACGGGATGTACTTGGTTTTTCCGGACTTCAAGGCGCTGGCGGCGGCCTCCTTGATGAAGTCCGGCGTGTCAAAATTTGGTTCGCCCGCGCCGAAGCCGCAGACGTCCTTTCCTTCGGCCTTGAGGGCCTTGGCCTTTGAGTCCACCGCCAGGGTCGGCGAAGGCGCTATGTTCTGTGCCCAGGTTGACAGTCTGTTTTTCATGGCTTTTTAAATTCCCGCACGCCCCGCTAAACCTTTAACGGAGCATTTGGAATAAAATAAACGGGCAAAGAATGAATTTCCCCGTGGAAAAATCAAGCAATT
>JAVBSZ010000095.1:0-5848 GCA_031556415.1 Opitutales bacterium
TATCACCTTTTGCGTAGCGTCTTTTGCCGCGCGCGAAAGGCCGAGGGAGTCTCCCACGAAGTCCGCAACGTCCTGTATGTCGCCGTCAACGTAGCTGTGGGCGAGGATGACCGCGTCCTTCTCCTTTTTCAAACGCAGTATCTCCTTCTGGATGTCCGTAAGGGGCTTTGGCGCTTCTCCGCTCAGTGGCGGGTATATGTCGGTACACTGCTTCATTTTCCTAGAAAAGTTGACATAGGCCGTTGCGGGCGTCAACTTGTTTTGCGGTGAAAAATAGCGGAGAAAGGCTTGCGGTTGTCGCGCTCTTGAGCGGCTTGGAGAGGGAGTTGTCCTACTCCATACCAGCGCCTTTGGAGGGCGCAATCCGCGTTGGCTCCATTGTGAAAGTTCCGCTGAGAAACACTTCCGCGCAGGGCATAGTCATGGATATCCGCCCGCGCCGCGCCGACGAGACTTTCAGGGTCAAGCCCGTCATTTCACTCGTCCAGCCTCAGCGGGCGCTGACGGAAGATTTGATAAAGCTCTCGCATTGGATTAGGGACTATTACGGCTGCGGTCTGCAAAGCGTCTTCGAGAGCATGATACCGTCGGTCGTCCGCAGCGGGCGCGCGGCGCCGAGCGCGAAGGAGGTGTCGCTGCTACGCTTTCCGGACGAATCCGAACTCTCCGCCATGCGCAGGCGTGCGCCCAGGCAGCATGAGATAGTGCAGAGCTTCATAAAACACCCGGATCCCGCTCTGAAGGCGGAGCTTTCAAAGACCTTCGGCGCAAGTGCGGTGGACTCTCTTATAGAGAAGGGCATACTTTCGGAAGGTTCGCGCGGCATAAAGAAGAGCGCCTATGATGACGATATCGCGGGCGCGGAAATTGTCAGCGCCCAAGACCACGAGCTAAACGCGGAGCAGTCCTCCGCCTTTAAGGACATCTGCGCGCTGCTTGAAAAGCGCGAGTTCGCCTCACATTTGCTTTACGGCGTGACGGGTTCCGGCAAGACTGAAATTTACATACAGGCAATGCGGCGCGTTCTGAACGGGGGCGGCAGCTGCATCTTCCTCGTTCCCGAAATCGCGCTTACGCCGCAGACGGTGGGCCGCCTGCGCTCCCGCCTGGGCAACTGCGGGACGAAGCTCGTGGTATGGCACAGCAACCTTTCGGACGGGGAGCGCCTTGAGGCGTGGCGGGAACTCGCAAAGGGGGAGGCTCGGGTCGTAGTCGGCGCGCGCAGCTGCATATTTGCGCCGCTTGAAAACCTGCGCCTGATAATCGTGGACGAGGAGCATGACAGCGCGTACAAGCAGGACAGCAATCCGCGCTACAACGCGCGAGACGTCGCCGTAATGCGCGCCAATTTTGCGGACGGCGTCTGCGTGCTCGGCTCCGCAACGCCCTCTTTGGAAACGCTCTTCAACACGAAGAACGGCAAGTACTCGATTTCAAAAATCACAAAACGCATAGACGGCTGCAGGCTGCCGACCGTTTTAATTGCCGACATGAAGCGCGAGCGCGCGGGCTCCGTGATTTCACGGATGCTGCACGACAAGATAGGCGAGCGCCTTGAGCGCGGCGAACAGACCATCCTCTTTTTGAACCGCCGCGGCTACGCCAAAGTCTACGAGTGTCCGGACTGCGCGCACGTTGAGGAATGCCCGCACTGCTCCATCAGCCTGACCTGGCACAAAAGTTCCGGCCGCATGAAGTGCCACGTCTGCGGCCACGAGGCGCGCGCGCCGTTGCTCTGCCCCAAATGCGCGAGCGAGGCCGCAAAATGGCGCGGCGCCGGCACGCAGAAAATTGAGGAGATAATTTCAAAGGCCTTCCCTCACGCGCGCATAGGCCGCATGGATGCGGACTCAATGCGGCGCAGGGACGACTACCGCAAAACGCTCGGAGACTTCCGCATGGGGAAGCTAGACATCCTCATCGGCACCCAGATGATAGCCAAGGGGCTGGACTTTCCGCGCGTCACGCTAGTCGGCATAATAGACGCCGACATCAGCCTGCACATGCCGGATTTCCGCGCCGCGGAACGCACCTACCAGCTCATCGTGCAGGTTGCCGGACGCGCCGGTCGCGGCGAAGGTTTGGGTGAAGTAGTGGTGCAGACGCGCAGGCCTGAAGAAGCCCCCATCCAGTACGCAAAAAGCGACGACATGGAAGGCTTCCTTGAGGAGGAACTCGCCCACCGTGCCGAATACCACTACCCGCCGTCGCGCCGCATAATACGCCATTTATTTAAAAGCCGCAGCCAGGAAAAACTTTCCTTCTACGCCGAAAACTTCGCCAAACTCGCCGAAGAAAAACTCTCCTGCCTCTGCGAAATACGCGGCCCCGCCCCCGAACCCATTGAAAAAGTCGAAGACCACTACCGCTGGCAAATCTGGTATTTCTGCAAGAACGTCAAGAAAGTGGTTTCCATACTCTCCGCCCTCCGCAGGGAGTTTGCGTTTGATGAGGATGTACTCGACGTCCTCGATGTCGACCCCTCTTAGGCGGGCGATATTGGGGTTGATGCGGCGTTGCTTCAAAAAGCCCGCACTGGTCATGTAGTATCTCTACACTCCCACCGCGGGCTTTTCTTGCGCCTTGCCTGAACCCCAATCTCGCCCGCCTGCGGCGAATGCTTTTCGCGCAGAAGTTCGTTGCGGCGGAATAATTGCGACTCTCACGTGCATTCAGTACGCTTCGACCCGTAATTTTCCTTGCGCCTGCTTCTGCATCGAAAACCATTGCGCCTAAGCAGAATGATTTGAGATTTACTCTTCGCGCCCAGACTGCTTACGTACCACTTGTACGCTACGCACCCTGGGCGGCTTCATTGTCCTCGTTATGCATCCAATCTTGTGCTCCAGGAAACAGAGCGGTCGCCTAAGCGGAAGATGGGGGTGATACTACGTTTGCTTCGCGCGCAAAAAAAAGCGGGTTCAAACCCGCTTTTAAAATTTTGATTTTTCAAATTAAAACTCGAAGCGCACGCCGAGGCTGGCTCCGTCTAAATATGTGTCGCTGTTGTTGCAGAATATGTGCTCATACTCGGCGAAGAGCGCCATGTCCTTGGTGAATTTCCACGCGAATATGAAGGCCAGCCTGTATTCGTCGTTCACAGGGTTGCTTTCAGTCCTGTCGAATTCAAACAGGGGGGTGAACGCGAATTCGTTGAAAAACTGGAATTCCACGCCGCCGCCCACGGCCCAGTAGAAGTTCAGGGTGTCGCTGTTGCCGTATGAATGGGCGTCGTAATACTCGTAGAAGCCGCCCACTCCGAGGAGCATGTGCGGCGTAATCACGAGGTCTTCCGAGACATTGAACCTGTAGTAGGGCTTGAGGTATGCGGGGAAGTCGAACGAGTGGTAGTCAAGCCTGGCTCCGTCCGCATGCTTCGCGGTCCAGCCGTAAAGCATGAGGCCGGCTATGTTCAGGCCGTAGGTGTCGGTTTCGTCCTTGTACACGTTGAACGAGAGTTCTGCGGATATCCCCGTGCCGATTTCCGAGCTCACCATCGGCGCCGATGACGATAGAATTTTGGGCGAGATGCGCACGAAGTTCTTGCCGAACTGCGTTGCGGTGTTTTCAGCGGGCTTTGCCTGCGGCTGCGCCGAGGCTGGGCTTTCCTGCGCGCCCGCGAAGGCACACAGCGATATTATTGCTATGAATGTGAGTGATTTTTTCATATTTGCGGTTTTGTGTGTTTTGGGAAAATTCTTAATTGGAGAAATCCGCCCTAGAACTCGAAACGCACGCCGATTTTGCCGATGTCTTCGCAGACACGGCTGTTTTCCAGAAAGATGTGCTGGTATTGCGCCACGAAAGCCGTTTTTTCGGCGAATTTCCAGGCGAACTGCACGGAGAGAATGTGCTCGTCGTACGCGGGGTTGGACTCCGTCCTGCTGAATTCGTATTTGGGCGTCAATGCGAAATCCCTGAAGAACAGGAATTCCACGCCTCCTCCGACGGACCAGAGAAAGTCAAGGCTGTCTGAATTGCCGTCGCCTTGCCAGTCTGAATGCTCGTACACGCCGCCCACCCCCGCAGAGGCGAAGGGCGTCACTTCGAAGTCTTCTGAAACCCTGAACCTGTAGTAGGGGCGCGCGAACACGGGGAAGTAGAAGTTGTTGTGGTCCGCCCTGATTCCCGATGTGTGGTCCCTCATCCAGTAGTATTCCAGCGGAACGGATATGTTGAGGCCGTAGGTGTCGCTCTCATCCTTATAGATGTTGAAGGAGAATTCGACGGTCGCGGCCACGCCCAATTCGGAAGTGTAGTCCGCTTCCTGTCTTGCGTATGAGCTCACGCCCGCCATGGCTTCTGCGAAACTTTTGCCGAACTGCGAGGCGGTGTTTTCCGCCGCTTTTGCCTGCGGCTGCGCCGAGGCTGGGCTTCCCTGCGCGCCCGCGAAGGCGCACAGCGATATTATTGCTATGAATGAGAGCGATTTTTTCATATTCGTTGTCTGTGTGTGTTTGAAGTTTTTTCTTGAAAATCCGCCTTAGAACTCGAAGCGCACGCCGAGGCGGCCGATGTCTTCGCAGTTGTCAAGGTTGTTTAAAAATATGTGCTGGTATTCGGCGATGAGCGCCATGTTCTTTGCGAACTTCCAGGCGAACTGCGCCGCAACTATGTGCTCATAGCTGGCGGGGTTGCTTTCCACCCTGTCGTAATCGTATCTGGGCGCGAAGGCGAAGTCCTTGAAGAAGGTGAATTCCACGCCCGCGCCGACGATCCAGAAAAAGTCCAGACTGTCCGCGTTGCCGTAGCCGTGCGCGTCCTGATACCTGTAGAGGCCGCCGGCTCCGGCGGTGATGAAGGGGGTTATGGTGAGGTTTTCGGAAACATTGAACTTGTAGTAAGGGCGCAGATGCAGCGGGAAATAGAAGGCGTGGTTGTCCGCGCGGATTCCGTCGCTGTGGCCGGCGCCCCAGTAATATTCGAGCGGGATTGCGATGTTGAGGCCGTAGGTAGCGCTGTCGTCCTCGCAGGCGTTGAATACGAATTCAAGGAACGCGCCCGTGCCTATTTCCGAGCTGTAGTTGGGCATCGCGGAGGTGTAGCCGGCTATGCCGGCCTCCGCTCGCACGTAGCTCTTGCCGAACTGCGAGGCGGTGTTTTCCGCCGCTTTTGCCTGCGGCTGCGCCGAGGCTGGGCTTCCCTGCGCGCCCGCGAAGGCGCACAGCGATATTATTGCTATGAATGAGAGCGATTTTTTCATGTTTGTTGTGTTTGTGTTAAAAAAATCGAAGTAAAAATCTGTTTTTCAGATTTTAGTTCGGATAATAGTTCTGCGGCTTCTTTGATCGTAATTTCTTTGCCCTCGCCGTACAAGGCGGATTTGTCGTCTAAGATTCTATCCTTGGATTTTATTTCTATCACAGGCTTTCCTGTTCGTTCATCTTTAAAATAGAAAGACATATCTATTCCTTTCCAAGTTTTATCAACTGAATTTATGCGCCAACAATAATAATATAATGATTGGATTTTGCTGCGGTCATCACTCAAATGAATGGTGTAGCATTCATAAATGGAAATGTCCTTTTTGCTAAGCTCTTTCTTGTTTTTAATTTCGTAACGGTTTTCCAGTCCTCCGCTCCAATCCATCGCTTTTGTAGGTTTAGGAAGAAACGGAAGCGCTTCATTTGCGGAAGAAAATAATTTTATACATTCATCCTTGCTGGAATCTGCAACAGGAATCGCGGAATCATAAATAACTTGGGGTACTACGTAGGGAATAAACACAAACCAATACCAGGGGACACTGCCTGCATAAGAAAATGACATGCATGACAGGATGATTGGCAATAATATTTTAAAATTCAAAGCGCACTCCTATTTTGCCGACGTCCTCGTACGTGCGGCT
>JAVBSZ010000230.1:0-3973 GCA_031556415.1 Opitutales bacterium
CCTCAATGGGCTCCTCGCCCTCGCAGAAAATCTTTTTGACGTCTCCGGAAAAATCCACGCCCGTCACGTGCGTGTTGAGGATGCGCGCGCCGAATTTTTCGGCCTGCATGCGCATGTTCCACGCAAGGTCAAACCCCGCAATGCCGTTGGGGTGCGAGGGGAAGTTTTCAACCTCGCTCGTGGTTATTATCTGGCCGCCGGGCTGAAGGCCCTCTATCACCAGCGGGTTCAACTCCGCGCGCGCCGCGTATATCGCGGCCGAAAAGCCCGCGCATCCGCCGCCTATTATCACAACCTCTTCCATGAATTGCCTCTCATGCGCGGCGCGTCAGACGCGCGCGCCTTTTATGTTTGCCTTGAAAATTTTTTACGGTTTCATCTTTCCAAAATCGCGGTAGGACACAAGTTTTCTTTTTATAGAATGAGACTCATAGACACCCATGCGCATCTGGACCTCTTCGCCAAGCGCGGCACCCTGGGCCGCGTTCTGGAGGACGCGCGCGCCGTAGGCGTGGAAAAAATCCTGACTGCGAGCGCAAATTTTGATGACTGGCGCGCGTATTCGGCGGTCGCAAAAGAATTTCCGCAGGTGAGCTGGGCTGTTGGCCTGCACCCGACGGAACTCGATGAACACAGCCTGGACCACCTCGACGCGCTCGGCTCATTTTTTGCCGACGACGTTCCGCCGGCTGCAATAGGCGAAAGAGGGCTGGATTACTACCGCATATCGCCCGCGCAGCCGGACTTTGAGGAAATCAAGGCGCGCCAGAAGGCTGTTTTTGAAAAGCAGCTGCTCTTCGCAAAACAGTTCGGCTGCAAGGCCATAATCCACGCGCGCAGCGCATTTGAGGACTGCGTGGAAATCATTTCAAAATCGGGCCTGGGCTTTTCCAACACGGTGTTCCACTGCTTCAGCGGCACGGCGGAGGAAATCAAACGCCTCAACTCCCTCGGCGCGCGCGGTTCGTTCACGGGAATAATCACGTATAAACAGGCCGACGAAATGCGCGCGGCGATGCTCGCGCAGGGTCTTGAAAAGCTTATGCTCGAGACGGACTGCCCGTACCTCGCGCCAGTTCCATTCAGGGGCGGGGAGTGCGAGCCGAAGCACGTGGCCCTCACGGCGCGGAAGGCTGCGGAGCTGTTCGGAATTTCTCCGGACGAGCTCGCGGAAATCACGTCAAAAAACGCCGAGGAATTCTTCGGAATCTAAATAAACTTTCACAACAACGACATGGTAAAGGCTTCAAAGAAAATCAACTCCGCGCTCGCGCTTCTGCTCGACGAATATCTTGACGAAATCTCCCACGAAAACTGGACGATAGAGCGCCCCAACGCCCCCGTAGACCCCGAGCTTGCGGGCTATTTTGACAGCGGCGAAATCGCGCTGGAAAATTACGCGCAGCTTCTGGAGAAGTTTCCCGAACTGGGAGAAAAAATAAACATTGAAAACGTCGTGGATGCCGACTGGCAGAACGCATACAAGGAATTTCTCAAGCCGTGGAACTGCGAGAATCTGCACTGGGTTCCCGTCTGGATGCGCAATACGTACGAACTCCCCTCGGGTGAAAAGGCCTTCTATTTCGACGCGGGCATGGCCTTCGGCACGGGAGACCACCCCACCACGCGCCTCTGCGCCGTCGCCATGCAGGAGTACATTAAGGCGCACAAGGATTATGCCGAAAAGTCCGTCGTGGACGCCGGCTGCGGCTCCGGCATACTCGCCCTAAGCGCGGCGCTGCTCGGCTTCAAAAAAATCCACGCCTTCGACATCGACGAGGACGCCATCACCGTCAGCATGGAGAACGCAGCCTTCAACAACATCGCGCTTGACGACATCACGTTCGAAGCCTGCGGCATCACGCGGGGCCTTGAAGGCAGAAAGGCGGACCTGCTCCTCGCAAACATACAGGCCGACATCCTGTCTAAATACGCGGACGACCTCGTTGCGGGCGTCGCTGCGGGCGGAACTCTCGTGCTAAGCGGCATCCTCCACTACGAAAACGCCGACGTCAGAAAACTCTTCGAGGAAAAAATAGGCCCCCGCCTGATCTCCGCAAAGGCCAGCTTCATGGGAGACTGGTCCAGCCTCGTGTTTGAAATAAGATAAGACTGCTTAAAGCAGGATTCCTTCTTTTATTTTCAGTTTATTTCAACACGCTCGCTGAAAGCGCATCTTGCGGCTCACCGTGCGAGCGGCATCAGGAAACCCAATATACTCTCGATTTTGGCCGCAGGGATTTTCGATGCAGAAGCAGGCGCAAGAAAATTCCACACTGGAAGTGTACAGAGTAGTACATGACCTGTGTGGAATTTTTGAAGCAACGAACTTATGCGCGAAAATCACCCGCCAAAAAAAAGGAGCCGCCGAGGAGGAGGCGGGGAGTTTCGTAGAGCGCCAGCACCTGCCCGGGGGCGAGGGCGCGCTGCGGGGTTTCAAACTCCACTTTTGCGCCGCCGTTTTCCTGCGGGGTGAAGCGGATTTTTACGAGGTCGTCACGGTATCTGACGCGTCCGTAAAGTTCGCACTGCGTTTCGCGCGCTTTGTTTATCCAGTTGACGGGACCAACAAAAATTTCATCGCGCATGACGGCCTCTTTGGAGTCCTGCTCCAAGGCTATGACGAGGCGATTTGTTTCAAAATCCTTCGCCACGACGACGTAGTTTTTGCCGTCGGTGTTTGAGGGCACGCCTATGCCCCTGCGCTGGCCTATTGTGTAGTTGAAAAGCCCCTTGTGGCGGCCGAGGGTTTTGCCGCGCGTGTCCGCGATGTCTCCCGGGTTTTCACCGAGGTGGTATTTGAGAAAGTCCTGTATTTTGATTTTGCCGAGGAAACATATCCCCTGGCTGTCCTTTTTTGCCGCGTTGGGCAGACCGCTCATTCTGGCGAAGTCCCGCACCTGGTCTTTGAGCATGGAGCCGATGGGGAAGACGGCGCTTTGCAGCTGCTCCTGCGTTATCATGGAGAGGAAGTAAGACTGGTCCTTGCTGGGGTCCAGCCCCGAGAGCAGGTCCATGCTGCCGTCGGCGTTTGTGCGCGAGGAGCAGTAGTGGCCTGTGGCCACCTTTTCAAAGCCGCGGGCGCGCGCGTAGTCCAAAAACTTTCCGAACTTCATGCGGCGGTTGCAGAGCACATCGGGGTTGGGTGTGCGTCCGTTCTTGTAGCCTTCGATGAGGTCCTCCACGACCTGCTCTCGGTACTCTTTGATGAAGTCCACGGCCTCAAATTCCACTCCGGCGAAATCCGCGCAGGCCTTGGCGTCGGCAATATCCTGGTGCCAGGGGCAGTCTCCGAACACGTCAATGCCTTCCTCGTTCATCCACGTCTTCATGTACGCTGCGGACACGTCGTGCCCCTGCTGCTTCAAAAGCAGCATTGCTACGGCGCTGTCAACGCCGCCCGAGAGCGCGACCAGGATTTTGGACATTATACGGTCTTAATGGAAAGCACCGGACAGCAGCACTCCAGCTTTTCGCGGCCCTTGAGGAAGCCTAGCTCCATGAAGAAAGTGCAGCAGACGGGCAGGGCGCCGAGGGTCTTGACCATCTCGCACATGCCGGTTGCCGTGCCGCCCGTGGCGAGGATGTCGTCCAAAATTATCACGCGGTCGTCGGGCGATATCGCGTCTTTGTGCATGAAGAGCAGGTCTTTGCCGTACTCAAGCTCTATCTCCGCGCTGACGGTCTCGCGCGGGAGCTTTCCCTTTTTGCGCACGGGGATGAAGGGCAGGGCCATCTTCATTGCGATTGCCGACGCGAAGAAAAACCCGCGCGACTCCGCCGCTATGATTTTTGTGGCGCCGAATTTTTCAAGCTCCGCCGCCCACAAATCTATCGCGGCGCGGTAGGCCTCGGGGTTGGCGAGCAGCGGCGTGATGTCGTAAAAGAGCACGCCCTCTTTCGGGAAGTTCTGGACGGTGAGTATGTGTTTTGAAAAATCCATAGGTGTTATTTGAGTTTTTCCGAAAATTTC
>JAVBSZ010000142.1:0-7342 GCA_031556415.1 Opitutales bacterium
TTAAATTTGGATGAAGAGTGAGGCTTGCGAAGCGCGCGCGGGTGCGTGGCGTACTCAGACTGTACGTGAGCAGTCGCGCGCGCGAAGCAAACGGAGGCACTTATAGAGTGCCGCCAAATGAAGGGCTGCGCGCGCTGCTGCCCGACCAGAGTTCGTTCATTTTGGCTGAACGATTTTCGATGAAGAGCAAGGCGCAAAAAAAAATCCACGCAGAGAGCGTACAAATAGTACGTGACCTGTGTGGATTTTTTGAAGCAACGCCGCTATTCGCGAAAAGCGTCAGCCAAAAGGGGCTTGTAATTTTTAAACATAGATGCAGACTCTTTCGGATATTTAAAAAGTATGAAAAGCAAGGCAGTCAAAAAGCAGTCCGCGAAGAAGGCGGTGGAACAAAGCGAATTCCTCATTTCGGCGACGGCTGAGGAGATGAAAAAGAGCATAATCTGGCATCTGGAGCGCTCGCTGGCGCGCGTACCGGCGACGGCGACGCCCCGCACGTGGTGGATGGCGACGGCGCTGGCGATAAGGGACCATATCATGGGCCGTTTTTTGGACACGATGGCGGCGCACCACAACCAGGACGTGCGCAGGGTCTACTACCTTTCCCTTGAATACCTGATGGGCCGCCTCACGGAGGACACGCTCAACAACACCAATTTGAAGGACGTCACGAAGGAGGCGCTCGACATGCTCGGGCTGGATTATGACGCGATAATGAGCGAGGAGGTCGATATGGGCCTCGGCAACGGCGGCCTCGGCAGGCTGGCGTCATGCTTTTTGGACTCGCTGGCAACGCTGGACCTCCCCGCGATAGGCTACGGCATACGCTACGAGTTCGGCCTCTTCACCCAGAGCTTTGAGGACGGCAAACAGGTTGAGCGGCCCGACAACTGGCTGCGCTACGGCTGCCCCTGGGAGTTCGTGAGGCCCGAATTCACAATCAGGCTGGGCCTAGGCGGGCACGTGGAAAGCACGATGGATTCCAAGGGGGACTGGTCCGTCAAGTGGGTTCCGCAGCGCGAAATCCTCGGCGTGCCGTGGGACATCCCCATTGTCGGCTACGGCGCGCGCACGGTGAACTTCCTGCGCCTCTGGGAATCTCGCGCGGGCAACGAGCTTGACCTGCACGCCTTCAACGAGGGCGGATACGCGCAGGCCGTGCACGAAAAGGCCATGAGCGAGACCGTCTCAAAAGTGCTTTACCCGAATGACAAGACGGAGAACGGCAAGGCGCTGCGCCTGCTGCAGCAGTACTTCTTCGTGTCATGCTCCCTGCAGGACATCATACGCCGCTACAAGGACGAGCATGACGACTGGAACGCCTTTACCGACAAAGTCGTGCTCCAGCTTAACGACACGCACCCGGCCATAGCCATCCCGGAAATGATGCGCCTGCTCATAGACCTCAACGGCATGGGCTGGGACGAGGCCTGGGGACTAGTCACCAAATGCTTTGCGTACACCAACCACACCCTTCTTCCCGAGGCGCTTGAAAAGTGGTCGGTAGACATCATGGGCGCGATGCTCCCCCGCCACCTCCAGATAATTTACGAAATCAACACTCGCTGGCTCAAGCAGGTCGAGCTCATGTACCCGGGCAACGACATGAAGAAGAACGCGCTTTCCATAATAGAGGAAGGCAGCCCGAAGATGGTGCGCATGGCGTACCTTTCGGTGGTGGGCTCTTTCAGCGTCAACGGCGTCGCTGCGCTGCACTCCGAGCTTCTTAAAGAGAGCGTATTGCGAGACTTTTACGAGGCCAGCCCCGAGAAGTTCAACAACAAGACCAACGGCATCACGCCGCGCAGGTGGCTCAGAAGCGCCAACGAAGGGCTTTCCGGCCTTATCGACGAAACTTTGGGCACCCAGAAATGGACGGCGGACCTCGACATGCTCCGCGGCCTTGAAAAATACGCCTCAGACTCCTCCTTTCAGGAAAAGTACGCCAAGGTGAAGCGCGACAACAAGGTGCACCTTGCGGGCATAGTCAAAAACCTCTGCGGCGTGACTTTGAGCCCGGACGCCCTCTTCGACGTCCAGATCAAGAGGCTGCACGAGTACAAGCGCCAGCACCTCAACCTCTTCAACATACTCAAGATTTACCGCGATTTGATCCACAACCCCGACATGGACGTGCCCGCGCGCGCCTTCATTTTCGGAGCTAAGGCGGCCCCGGGCTACGACATCGCAAAGAACATCATCTACGCCATCAACACCGTGGCGGCGAAGGTCAATTCCGACAGGCGCATCAAGGACAAGCTGAAGGTGGCATTCATGCCCAACTACAGCGTCTCCATGGCCATGAACATCATCCCCGCCGCGGACGTTTCGGAGCAGATTTCGACCGCGGGCAAGGAGGCGTCGGGCACGGGCAACATGAAGCTCGCCCTCAACGGCGCGGTCACCGTCGGCACCCTCGACGGCGCTAACGTGGAAATCATGGAGGAAGTGGGCAATGACAACATCTTCATTTGCGGCCTGACGGTTGACCAGGTGCAGGAGATGAAGTCTTTCGGCTACAACCCGTGGGATTTCTACAACACGGACGGCGACCTCAAACAGGTTCTCGACTGGCTGGTGAGCGACTACTTTATGCCGAGCAACACGTCGGCCTTCATGCCGCTACGCAAGTCCGTCCTTGACTGGGGAGACCCCTTCATGGTCTGCGCGGACTTCCGCTCGTACTGCGACACGCAGGAAAAAGTCATCCATGCCTTCGCGGACAAGAAGCGCTGGACGAAGATGGCCATCATGAACACCGCGCGCGTCGGCAAATTCTCGTCAGACAGGACGATTTCCGAATACGCCGCGGATATATGGAAGCTCAACAAGGTCGTCCCAAAATAATTTGACGAACGTTTTTGGCGGGCGGCAGTGCCGCCATCCATCTAAGGGGGCTTCATGCCCCCTTTGAATTCGCAACTTGGTTTGCTTTGCAAATCCGCGTTGTCTCACCACTCGCTTAAGCTCGGACAAAACGGCTTTGCCATTTTGTTCCGCTGGGAGCTTTGCTGCGCAAACTCCCATCGTCGTATTGCTACGCAATGACTATCCCCCATTTTCTTCTTTCACCAGCCAAGTATAAAAACAACGCCACAGTTCAATCATTGCGTCAAATGGCGCATTTTGTAAGAAATAATTTCAAATTTAAGAAGATTTAAAGAAGATATTACAAAAGAATCCCGTCCGGCATTTCCGAGCGGGATTTTTTATGCGTTGATTCCTAAACCCAATTATCAATACGGATCCGGCGGACCGAAGCGAGAGGGTTTCTCATTCGTCGGTATGCAGCCGAGAAATATGGATATCAGGTTTCCTGAAAACAGAAGCAGAAGCGCAAACCAGCCCGACATGTTCATGTCGTGCAGGCGTTTTATCGCGGCAACAATGGAAAGATAAAAGAAGAAGAAAAATACGGCAAAGAACGGGAATATCCAGAAGAAGGGAAAGTCCCCAAAATCCGCCTCATTGAGCGGCGCATCTGATACCGGCGGAGGATTGTAGTCCACCAGGCACACCGTCAAAACAAATATATAAAGCACGGCAAGCACGCCTAACAGAGGCAGCATGTAATACATCCAATAGCGCCGACAATTTATCCTTCCCCTGCAGGAAAAGTATGAGAACTTGAATTTCTCAGATTCCGAAATGCCGTTTTCAGTTTCCATAGATTGATTGTGATTCATTTTAAATTTTCAAACCGAGAACGCATCAATACGGGTCAAGAGGGCCGAAACGCGAGGGCTTCTCGTTGGTCGGTATGCAGCCCAAAAATATGAACGCCAGGTTTCCTGAACACAGAACCAAAAGCGCAAACCAGCCAGACATGTTTATGTCGTGCAGGCGCTTTACCAAGGCGATGACCTGAATCCAAAATCCTACAAAAAATACGGGTAAAAAGATGAGAGTAAAAATGGTCATTGAGGCCGCGAATTTTTCCGCCGAGGTTTCTCCGGAAGGCCCGAAGATAGCCGGCATTAAGAGCGGAATGAACATCATAAACACAAAAATCGCCGCAAATATGGGAAGCATATAATACATCCAATAGCGCCGACAATTTATCCTTCCCCTGCAGGAAAAGTATGAGAACTTGAATTTTTCAGATTCCGAGATGCCATCATTTGTTTCCATGACGGCATTATGATACATTTATTATCAGAATGAAAGACAAATCAGCTCCCCTGCCCCAACACTTTTGCAGCAACGAAGGCGCTTAGAGCGCCACCAATTGAAGGGCTTCGCCCTTACGGCGATTGCTAAAGCAATTACGCTATCCCTTCCCCGTAATCAGATTCAATGATTCTCACTTCCGCTCTGTTTTGGCGCGGCGATTTTGGATGCAGGAGCAGGCACGAAAAAACCTCACTGTAGGAGTGTACAAATTAGTACATGACTACTGTGAGGTTTTTGAAGTAACAACCTCCTGCGCCAAAAGCGCCCGCCAAAACTAGCGGATTGCTATGGCGACGGCTACTGCTACAGACGCTCCCACCATGGGGTTGTTGCCCATGCCGATGAGGCCCATCATTTCGACGTGCGCGGGGACGGAGGAGGAGCCTGCGAACTGCGCGTCTCCGTGCATCCTTCCCATGGTGTCGGTCATGCCGTAAGACGCGGGGCCCGCGGCGACGTTGTCGGGGTGCAGGGTGCGGCCGGTGCCGCCGCCGCTTGCAACGGAGAAGTACTTCTTGCCGTTTTCAATGGCCCACTTTTTGTATGTGCCGGCGACGGGGTGCTGGAAGCGCGTCGGGTTCGTCGAATTTCCGGTGATGGAAACGTCAACGCCCTCCTTAATCATGATGGCGACACCTTCGGAGACGTCGTCCGCGCCGTAGACTTTGACCTTGGCCTTTTCGCCGTCGGAGAAGGGGGTTTCCTTCACGATTTTGAGTTCGCCCGTGCCGTAGTCAAACAGCGTTTCGACGTGCGTGAAGCCGTTGATGCGGCTGATGATGTAGGAGGCGTCTTTGCCGAGGCCGTTGAGGATGACCCTCAGGGGCTCCTTGCGCACCTTGTTGGCGGTGCGGGCTATGCCTATTGCGCCTTCGGCCGCCGCGAAGCTTTCGCGGCCTGCGAGGAAGCAGAAGCACTTGGTCTCTTCGCGCAGAAGCATGGCGGCGAGGGTGCCGTGGCCGAGGCCCACGTCGCGCTGGTCCGCTACGGAGCCGGGGATGCAGAACGCCTGCAGGCCTATGCCGATAAGCTCGGCTGCCTTCGCCGCGTCTTTCGTGCCGTCTTTAAGCGCGATTGCCGCGCCCAGCGTGTACGCCCATACGGCGTTATCGAACGCGATGGGCTGCACGCCCTTGACGATTGCGTCAACGTCTATGCCGTTTTTGTCGCAAAGCGCCTTGGCGTCTTCAAGAGAGGCCCAGCCGTACTGCTTCAAACACTTTTCTATGGTGGCTATGCGCCTGTTGTATCCTTCAAAAGTAATCATTTTCAAAGTCTCCTTATTCCTTGCGCGGGTCTATGGTTTTGGCGGCTTCGGCGAAGCGGCCGTATGTGCCCACGTTCTTTTCGAAAGCCGTCTTCGGGTCAACACCCTTGCCGATTGCTTCCATCATCTTGCCGAGGTGCACGAACTTGTAGCCGATGATTTCGCCGCCCTTGTCGAGGCCGATTTCCAGCACGTAGCCTTCCGCCATCTCAAGATAGCGGGGGCCCTTGACGGTCGTGGAATACATCGTGCCCACCTGCGAGCGCAGGCCCTTGCCGAGGTCTTCAAGACCCGCGCCGAGGGGGAGGCCGTCTTCGGAGAACGCGGTCTGCGTGCGTCCGTAGACTATCTGGAGGAAGAGTTCGCGCATGGCCACGTTGATTGCGTCGCAAACGAGGTCGCTATTGACGGCTTCAAGGATGGTCTTGCCGGTGATGAGGTCCGCGGCCATCGCCGCCGAATGCGTCATGCCCGAGCAGCCTATGGTTTCCACAAGCGCCTCTTCAATCACGCCCTTCTTGACGTTGAGGGTCAGCTTGCAGGCGCCCTGCTGGGGCGCGCACCAGCCCACGCCGTGCGTGAGGCCGCTGATGTCGGATATCTGTTTTGACTGCACCCATTTTCCCTCCTGCGGGATGGGGGCCGGCCCGTGCTTGGCGCCTTTGGCAACCACGCACATCTGCTCAACTTCGTGAGAACACTGGTATGGACAACTCATAGTTTATTTTTCCTTTTAATAGATTGAAATAACAATAGCCGAGGGAGCTTGCGGATTTTCGCAGAGGCGTCAACAAATTATATTTTACAGGGCATATTTTACGCGCAGAAATGGAGCGGAAACGCATTCAAGATTGAGACTGTTTGTTTATCTTTTTCTGGGCTTTTTTTGTATTAAATTGATTAAAAAATATGAAAATTTCTTGACCAGGCGGTCTGAGTTTTATACTTATGTATGTATAGTTTTTAAAACCCCTGCATTATTACCCCTATACATTGAAGGTTCGCTTATGAACAAACTTCCAAAATTATTACTTTCCGCTTCAGCCTGCGCATTGCTCGCGTCTCAAACCTTTGCGGATGACTATTACTGGGCCGGCCTCGAAGGCAATAGCACCGCGTCCAACTCTAACGCGGCGGCAAGCTATTGGATGACGAAAGCCGGAACAACGTCGCCCGCAGCCGCCCCTACCGCTACGGAAAACACCGCGAACATATACCTATCCTCCAAATACGTCAACGGCAACACCGCGAGGGTCGCTATGCAGTCCAACGCAAGCTGGAACAAAATCGAAACCATCGCCACGGACACGAGTATAACCTGGGACTTTTATATGAGCGGCAGGACAATGACGCTCAATGAAATAGTTCAGGGCTCCGCCGGAACAACGCGCTTCCGCAAGACCAACGGCGGCACTGCGGTCACAATCAACGTCGGCAAGGCGACCATCACGAACGGCACGCTGGACTTCGGCAGCGTCTCAAACTACGGGACGACTGTTGCCGCGAAGGATTCCACGGCGAACAGCCAGTATGTACAGTCTCTCACACTCGGCAGTTCCGCAAACGCGGCGGGAACGACCGACAGCGTGCTGCTCACGGGCGGAACGCTGACAATCACCTCCTCCTCCGTCACGAACTACGGCAATATCAACGTTTCAAATGGCCTCATGGTTTTCCGCCTCGGCATTATGAAGACAACCGGCAACGGGAATCTGGACTTCTCCAGCCCGGACTTCACAATGCGCGAGGGAGACGCACTCAACCTCGGCGCGGGCGGCATTTTCAACTATTCTGCGGACACCACCAACATCCTTAGCGGCAAGGTGGACTTGAGCACCGTTAACGCCACGGGGACGACGTCCAACGCGTCCGCATTGAACCTTTATACTTCAGCGGCTTCGT
>JAVBSZ010000178.1:0-8741 GCA_031556415.1 Opitutales bacterium
TCGTGACGTCCGCGCCCTCGACAAACCTGATATTGAAATACCATTCGTCATCCACCGTGCAGGGGTTCTTGACGCCGTTTGCCGACGCACACGCGGAATTCAAATCCAAATTGGCCACCCAATGGGGGTTGACGGAAAAAAACGGCTCATAATGCCCGCCTATGGTCTCGTCAAAAAATCGGAACGTATCGGGGTCGTCAAAAAGCAGGGTGTAGTGGAAGAGCGCTATGTTCACGCCCATGTCGCTGATTTTTTTGAGGGCGTCCTCGCGGCCCTTGAAGGGGTGGTGCTTCTCCCCCTCGCATATCATCATAAGAACCTTCGCGCCCTTGAGGAAGGAGAGGTCTTCCGGAAACTCCTCCTTTATAACGTCCACCTGCGCGCCCTTCGGAAGGACTTCAAGCAGCGACTCCTTCAGCATGTCGCAGGCGAGCGTGTTCTCATGCGCGCCGTAGCCGTGTACGGATTTTCCGCCGAAGAGGACTATGCGCCCGCCTTCCGCGAAGGCGCCCAAAGCGCAGAAAGCCGAAAGCAATGTCAGGAAAAGTTTTTTCATAGCGTGCATTATTGAAGCCTTTTGACTATTGCCCTACTATCTCAAATTTGTGATTTACAGGCAAGCACAAAGCGCCTATCCCATTATTCAATCATGCCTATAAAACCGTTAATCAAAATCGGAACAGCCTTGTCTGTCGCGCTTTTTGCGGCGAACCTTTCAAGCGCGCAGCACAGGGAAATTTCAGGAATATATCCGCACCTTGCCATGACCAACGGCGGAGGTGAATGCGGCACGGGTGCGGTCGTCCCCTACGCGGGGAAGCTCTGGGTGGTGACGTACCCGCCGCACCAGTACTTTGAGTCTGACGACAAGCTTTACGAGATAGACGCCGCGCTCAACAGGACCATACGCCCCGAAAGCAACGGCAGCACGAACGCCAACAGGCTCATCCACCGCGAGAGCGGCAAGCTTATTATAGGCTCTTATGTGATAGACAAGGACGGCAGAGTTTCGGCAATCCCCCGCCGCCTCATGCCGGGCCGCCTGACGGGAACGGCGCGCCACTTGGCTGACCCCGCGAACAAGGTCTACATAGCCACAATGGAGGAAGGGCTTTACGAACTCGACCTCAATTCTATGAAGGTGGGCTGGCTGATACGCGACGGCAACCTGAAGGACGATTTTGAAATCCCGCAGGATTTGCAGGCCATGCTGCTACCGCGCCCAGCCGGCCTTGAAGGCACGCAGGCGGTGAAAAGCGAGCTGCACGGCTACCACGGCAAAGGCCTTTATACCGGCCAGGGAAAGCTTTTCTACTCAAACAACGGCATACGCCACGAGAACGTGACCAAGGACCCCACCATCCCCTCCGGCGCGCTCGCGCAATGGGGCGGGTACCAGGACAAGGACTGGAGCTTAATCCGCATAAACCAGTTCACGGAAATCACCACCAAGTACGGCGTATACGGCGCCGAGAGCGACGCGGACCCCGTCTGGGCGCTGGGTTGGGACTTCCGTTCGGTCATACTCGGTCTCTGCGAAGGCGGCAAGTGGACTTTCTTCCGCCTGCCCAAGGGCAGCCATTCCTACGACGGCTCCCACGGCTGGAACACCGAATGGCCGCGCATACGCGGGATAGGCAGAAAGGACGGAAAACTGCTCGCCACCATGCACGGCACCTTCTGGAGCTTCCCCGAAACTTTCAGCCTCAAAAACTCTGCCGGAATTTCCCCGCGCTCAAACTACCTCAAAGTGGTTGGAGACTTCTGCGAGTGGAACGGTAGAATAGTTTTCGGCTGCGACGACACCGCAAAGAAGGAATTCTACAACACGCGCACAATAAAGAACGAGAAGCTCACGCCCGGGATATCGAACTCCAACCTCTGGTTCGCGGAGGAAAAATCTTTGGACGCCCTCGGCCCAGCGCTGGGCGAAGGCAGCGTCTGGCTCAATGACTCCGTGAAGGCAAACGAGCCTTCAGACCCCTACCTTTTCTCGGGCTATGACAGGCGCATACTTACAATGATAAACGGCTCGGATAAAGACGCCGTATTCAAAATCCAGCTGGACTTCAAAGGCGACGGCGAATGGAAAGACGCCGACGAAATCGGCCTTCCAAAGGGAGGCAGCCGCGTCCTCACCCAGATAGGCTGGAACGCCTACTGGATAAACCAGGGTTCCGGCAAAAAGGACGAATCCGTCAGGGCGGAATGGATAAGGATAGTCCCGCTCAAGGACGCGGAAAAAATCACCGCACACTTCTCCTACGCCAACAATGACGCGCGCACTGCCGAGGCCGACAAAATTTTCGACGGCCTCGCAAAGGGCGGAAAGCAGATCGGCGCATATATGTGCGTGAAGCCGGAAAAGGACTTGAAGCTCGGAGTTCTCGCCTTTGAGGCTGAAGGCGGCAAGACGAAAAAAATCGGCTATTATGAGCTCGACGAAAAGCTGAACCTCGTTCCTGCGGATGACGCAAAGTTCGAAAATTTCCTGGATTCCACAAAGCCGAAGCCGGACGGAATATTTTTTGAAGAGGGGCGCGTGCGAGTGGAGGAGGACGGCAAGGAATACCTGCTGCCCGTAAACCCCGCATACAATTCAAAAGCGCTGCCCTGCCCGCGCTTCGCCCGCGAGGTCGCCACGGAGCGCGACATCTTCTTATGCGCCGGCCTCGTCTACGAACTGCCCGCGCGCAACGCGCAGGGCATGGCGAAGGTGCGCGCCGTCTCCGCCGCGGATTTTGCCATTGCGGATTTCTGCTCATACCGCGGAATGATGGTTTTGAGCGGCCTCGGCCCCGACGCCCTTTCTTCCCAAAACCCCCACATAATCAAGTCTTCCGACGGCAAGGCGGCAGTCTGGGCGGGCGCGATTGACGACCTTTGGAAGCTGGGCAAGCCGCGCGGCACTATCCTCGTCTGGAAGAACAAAGAGCTGAAGGCGGGCGAAGCGTCCATCCCCGCCCTCGTGCGAGGTTTTGACAAAAAGACCGTCCGCTTCGCCGCAAAGGACAATGTAAACGTCAAAATGCAGATAGACATAGACGGCACGGGCGTATGGGCGGACTGTTTCAAATTGGGAAGCGGAAAAGGGGCCGTATTCCCGGGCGCGTTTAACGGCGGTTACTGGGTGCGCTTCGTCGCAGAAGCGGACACAAGCAACGCCATACTGATTTTGGATTATGAGTAGGGAAATCATCGACAGTGAACGCATCGCCGCGCGCGTAAAGGAGCTCGGGCAAAAGATCTCCGCAGACTACGCGGCGGGTGGCGTAAATGAAATCACGCTGCTCTGCGTGCTCAACGGCGCGATGGTTTTCACCGCGGACCTGATGCGGGCGGTGAGCTTGGACGTCATCGTCGACACGCTGCGCGCGGCCTCGTACGGCGCGGGAACCTCGTCATGCGGAAATGTGGAAACACAAATTTGCAAAGCGGAGTTCGTAAGCGGCAGACACGTCCTTCTTATAGACGACATATTGGACACAGGACGCACCGCGCACGCCCTCTGCGAAGATTTGAAGAAGCTCAAACCCGCCAGCCTAAAAACCTGCTTCCTGCTTTCAAAACCCTCGCGACGCGAGGTTGAAATTGCCGCCGATTACATAGGCTTTGAAATAGACGACGTCTTTGTGTACGGCTACGGCCTGGACGCCGACTACAAGTTCAGGCACCTTCCTAACATAGAGTGCTAGAAGGCATCTCTAAAGTTTTGGCTTGCGGGAGCGGTTTGCGCGGCGGGCTTTGGAAATAAATTTAGGATTAAATTCGCCGCGCAAACCTCTCGGCTCTAGCTTTGAATTGCTCATACATTGCTTGGAATGGACGTCCAGTCCTATTCCTGCGCAATTCCTTCGCAAATGCAAACCTGACGCTCGAGCCCCGCTAACCCAAAACTGCCCTCCGGATTATCCCTGCGGTCTAATCCTCCGGTTCAGAGCTGCCTTCTAGTGCCATAACCCCGAGCTCGCCTTTTGGCTTGCGGGAGCGGTTTATGAGGCGGGCTTCGGCCTCATTCACGCAACTAGGCCGCCAAAAGCATCCGCATTAGGCGTCCGAAACGGATGTCAACGCGGGAGCGTCCGCAAAGAGCCCCTTGCTGATGGACACGCCCTTTTCGTTCGTGCTTGAGCAGGAACAGAGAAGAAGCAGCGCGGCAAGGGCGACGATAATCTTAAAAATATTCATGCGTAGCATTCTCGCGATTTGCGCGGCAAAAATCAAACCAATTTTTCCAGCCCCATCAGGTATTCGGTGTTGCCGTCGCCGCCCTTGACGGGAGACTCTATCAGGCCGATGAGTTTGGCGCCTGTCAGCTCGCGCGCCGCAAAATTTCTCACACTTTCCACGCAGGCGGAAATTTCATCCGCGTCTTTCAGAACGCCGTGGGCTCGTTTGACGGCGGCTATCCCCGCCTCAAACTGCGGCTTGATGAGGCAGACCATTTTCCCGCCGCCCTTAAGCATGTCATAAAGCCCGCCTGCCACCTTCTCAAGCGATATGAAGGAGAGGTCCGCACAGATGAAGCCAAACCCCTCAAATGCGCCGTCCGCAAAAAATTCCGGAAACTTTTCAATAAAGAATCCGCAGGACACCGAACGGATGTCTGTGTTCTCAACATTCACGGCGCGCGGGTCTGCCAGTATTTTTTTGTGAAGCTGCCCGCTGCCCACGTCAACGCAGAATACGCGCTTTGCGCCGCGCTGCAGGAGGCAGTCGGTAAACCCGCCCGTGGAGGCCCCGGCGTCGAGCGCAGTGCAGCCGCGCACATCCAGGGAAAACTCGTCCAAAAACTTTTCAAGCTTGAGCCCCGCGCGGGAAACGTAGCGCAGCGCCAGCGCGTCTTGCGAAACCTCAACCAAAGACGGGTCTTCAAGCTTGCGCGAGGGTTTGTCCACTACCTTTGAGGCGTAGAGCACCTTGCCCTCCTCTATGAGCGCGCGCGCCTTGCTGCGGCTTTCCGCAAAGCCGTGTTTTGCCAGAAACTCGTCCGCGCGCAAAGGCATCATTTCCCCGACGGCCTGTAGGTTATTTCCATTTTGTAAGGCTCCTGCGCGTTTTGCGCCTGCACCTTCTCATTGAGCGTGCCGAAGAATTTGCCGCCCTCCGTGCATACCAGATACACGACGACTATTACGCAGATTATCCCCATGGTCATGGCGAACCAGCTGAGGATTTTCCTGAAAGCCTCCGTGCGACGCGCCAGCGGGCTTAGCCTGTACCTTCCGGAGTACGAGACCTCGCCAAGCCTGAAACGGTAGCGCCCCGACGAGGCGCCGCTTATCTTCTTTTTGATTTTGCCTTCGTCCACTATCATCCGCTGGTATTAGACCGCACGCCGAGCGCTTTTTGCAAGCTATATTTTGGGCGCACGGTGAAGCGCGCCGCCGCCCGCCTCCCCGCTTTTCTGTTTGACTGCAACGGGGGAAAATGTTTTTCTCAGGGCACTCAAAGCGTATTTTGCTCACAAGGCTTGCGGCAGGAGTCCGCAGGCCCTTGTGGGGTATATTTCAACAGCATCATTATATAAGTATGAAAAAACTGACAGTCTTCCTCGCGGCGGCGCTAATTGCGTGCGCGTCCTACGCGGAAATCAAAATGCCGAAGATATTTTCGGACAACATGGTCCTCCAACAGGGCCAAAAGGTGAAGATATGGGGCATGGCCGCGCCCGGCGCAAAAGTCGACGTTGAATTCGCCAAGCAGAAACAGAGCGCCAAGGTCGGAAGCGACGGCAAGTGGTCGGTGGTTCTCAACCCCTTAAAAATGTCCGTAAACGGGGAAACGATGAAAATTTCCGAAAGCGGCGCGGAGCCGATGCTCATCAACAACGTGGTAGTGGGCGAAGTGTGGGTCACGGGCGGGCAATCGAACATGGCCTTCGGCCTCGGCGGGGCGGAAGGCGCCGCGGAAATCATAGCCCGCGCGGAATATCCGCTGCTGCGCTTCTTCACCCAGCCGGCCTGCATAACTTCCGAAAAACCGGAGTTCGACTGCGCGGAAGGCTCAAAGTGGCAGGTGTGCACGCCGAAAATCGCTGGCTCAATAAGCGCGGTCTCCTTCCTCTTCGCGGAGAAAATAATGAAGGACCTCAAGATGCCCGTGGGCATCGTAACCACAGCCATGAGCGGAACGCCGATGGTGGCGTGGATCGCGCCCGACTATATTGAAACTTCGGAGCTTTACGCAAAGCGCATGGAGCACTTCAAAAAGGAGCAGGCCAAATGGGATTACGCCAAGGCCATGGAAAAATGGAACAAGGGCCGCGCGGACCACGCAGAAGCCGCCAAGAAGGCCAAAGAGGAAGGCACAAAGGCGCCGGCCATGCACTTCCAGTACACCGAGCTTCACAAACCCTGGAAGGACAGCCCCGACGCTTTCAGGTCTCCGGCGGTGCTTTACAACGGCAAGGTTGCGCCCGTGGCGGGCTACGGCGCGCGCGGCTTCGTCTGGTACCAGGGCGAGAACGACTCCGGAGGAGTCTCCCAGGAAACTTTCGACCTCATGCTGGAGGGCCTCATAGACTGCTGGCGCAAGAAATGGACCAATGACGACATGGAATTCCTCTTCGCGCAGCTCCCCAGCTTCAACAACAAGAGCTGGCCCGACATCCGCAACAAGCAGGCCATGGTGGCAAAGCGCATGAAGAACGTCGGCATGGCCGTGACCATAGACACGGGCGACGAAAAGGACGTACACCCGAAAGACAAGGTGCCCGTGGGAGACAGGCTTGCCAATATCGCCCTCAAGGAAGTCTACAAGCGCGGAATCAACGCCTTCGGCCCCACATTCAAAAGCGCGGAATTTAAAAAGGGCACGGCTATTGTCAGTTTCGACATGGACGGCTCAAAATTCAAGCTCCCGCAGGGCGACATCACGGGCTTTGAGCTCTTTGACGGCAAAGCCTGGATGCCCGCAAAGGCGTCGGTCAAGGGGGACGTGGTCACGGTTTCCGCCAACACAATCAAGGACATCAACGGAGTGCGCTACGCGTACATCCCGTGGGCCAAGCCGGAGGTCAACCTTTTCAACGAAAACGGCCTGCCCACGGCACCCTTCATTTTTGAAGCGAAGAAATAATTTTTTATTTATGAAACGACTCTTAGCCGCCCTCGCCCTCTTCGCCTGCGTTTCCTCACACGCGGACGTTGCGCTGCCGAAGATTTTTTCCGACAACATGGTGCTGCAGCAGGGGCAGAAGGTGAAAGTCTGGGGCACGGCCAAGCCCGGCGCCAAAGTTGACGTTGAATTCGCCAAACAGAAGCAGATTACCAAAGCGGGCGCGGACGGCAAATGGACTCTCACACTCAACCCCCTTAAGGCCAATTCAAAGGCGGATGTGATGAAAATTTACGAGAACGGGAAAGAGGTGAAAATTGTCTCAAACGTCCTCGTGGGAGAAGTGTGGATTACCGGCGGGCAGAGCAATATGGAGTTCGGCCTGCGCCTCGTGGAAGGCTCTCCAGATATGATAAAGCGCGCGGATTATCCAGAAATGCGCTTCTTCTGGCAGCCCTCCTGCGTCGCGTTTGAAACGCCGCAGGCCGACTGCGCGGAAGGCTCACTCTGGCGCGTCTGTTCGCCGGATATGATAGACAAATTCAGCGCCGTCTCATTCCTCTTCGCCGAAAAGGTGATGAAGGAAATCAAAATGCCCGTGGGCGTCGTGCTGACGGCAATGAGCGGCACGCCCATGGTCGCGTGGGTGGCGCCCGACTGTCTTGAAACGTCAAAGGGCTATGAAAAGCGCATGGCGTGGTTCAAAAAAAAGAGCGAGTCTTGGGACTACGCCAAGGAAATAGCCAAGTGGAACAAGGGTCGCGAAGACCACGCGGCGGCAGCCGAAAAGGCCAAGGCCGAAGGGAAGCCCGCCCCCGCGCTCGATTACAATTACTGGGACATGAACAAGCCCTGGGAAAAAAGTCCGGACTATTACCGCACGCCGGCGGCCATGTACAACGGGAAAATCGCCCCCATACTGGGTTTTGCGGCGCGCGGCTTCGTCTGGTACCAGGGCGAGAACGATTCCGGCGGCGTATCCCAGGAAACCTTCCAGGAGATGTTTGAAGACCTCATAGACTGCTGGCGCAAGAAATGGAATTCGCCCGAGATGCCGTTCATATTCGCGCAGCTCCCAAGCTGGGGCGGCGCCGACACGTGGGCCGACGTGCGCGAAAAGCAGGCGAAGGCCGCCGCAAAGCTCAAGAACGTCTGGATGGCCGTCACCATAGATACCGGAGACGAAAAGGACATACACCCTAAGGACAAGCTGCCGGTCGCCGAACGCCTCGCCAACATTGCGCTCAAAGAGCTTTACGGCAAAAAGAACATCAACGCGTTCGGGCCGGAATTTAAAAGCGCGGAGCTCAAAAAGGGCGCGGCGGTCGTGAATTTTGAAATGCACGGCATGAAGTTCAAACCCGCCAAGGACGGCCTCACGGGCTTTGAAGTTTTTGACGGCGCGGTGTGGCTTCCCGCAAAGGCGTTAATCAAAGGCTCAACGGTGACCCTTTCAATAGACTCAATAAAAGACGTCAAGGGCGTGCGCTACGCCTACAAGTCATGGGCAAAGCCGGAAGCGGGCCTATTCAACGAAAACGGCCTGCCCGCCGCGCCCTTCAATTACCAGTCCGCCAACTGATTTTTACGATTATGAAAAGAACGCTCATACTTTCCATTCTGATTGCCGCAGTTTCCGCGCGGGCGGAAATATTCATGCCGCAGGTTTTTTCGGACAACAT
>JAVBSZ010000152.1:0-9767 GCA_031556415.1 Opitutales bacterium
TGCGTATTTCGTGGCTCATTGTCGAGAGGAACAAATCCTTGGCCTTCTCTGCGGCCTTCGCGGTCTTAACCGCCTCCTCAAGGCTCTTCTTGCTGTTGACGAGCTCCGTGACGTCCATCATGTATTCCAGCGCATGCTCTATCTTGCCGTCCTTGTCGAATACGGGGTGAGCGTAGGCGTGGAATATTTGCCCCTTTTCCGTTATTACCTCCTCCAGCTGCGCGGTGGCCTCCTCAAGGCATTTGGAAACATGGCAGAAGGGGTTTTCCCGTTTGCAGAAACTCTTGTAGCAGGGCTCGGAGCAAATCGAGGAAAGGCTTTCGCCGGACAGCTTCACGGCGGCGAGGTTCGCGCTTTTGATATTCCTGTTCTTGTCAAAAAGCATTATGGGGAAGTGGAGGCTTTCAAGTATAAGCGCCTTTTCCGCCTCGCTCTCGCGCAGCACCTGCGTGCTTTCGCGCCTGTTGAGGTAGAGCCCGTACACTTTGCTTGCGGCTAGCGCCGTATCATAGTCCTCCTTCGTAAATGTGCGCCCGCTGAAAGAGTCAAAACAGAGCATGCCCCAGAGCGAGCCCCTGTGCCATATCCCCACCAAGAGCGCGGTTGATATGTCCATGGCATCCAGAACGCCCGTCATGTCGCTGAAGCTGGAGCATTCAACCCCGGGTATTTCGTGCGTGCAGACCACGCGGCCCATGCGCAGCGATTCAAAGGCCTTGGCGGACGTGATGGTGGAAATGGTCTTGAATTCGTCCGGCGTTTCAACGCCCCATTCGTCCACGAGTTTTGCAACCTTGTTCTTGTCGTCTATGATGTAGATGTTGGACCTGTCCGCCTTCATGTACTTGCCTATGTCGGCGAGGAAATCTTCCAAGACAAAGTTTTCCGCATCGGATGACAGCGCGTACGAGAGGGCGTTATTGATGATACGCCCCCTCTCCACATAGGCTTCGAGCTGCTTCTGCGCATCTATGAGCTTCGTCACGTCAATGGCTATGCCCATGAGATAGTCCTCGCCGTAGGGGGACTTCATGGGGCATACGATGATCCTGTTCGTCTGCTCCACGCCGTTTTCGTCGTGGATGGTGATGTTGCTGTCCTCCATCACGCCGCGGTTGATAATGCCCCAGTCTATGTCCTGGAATTTCTTGGCGAGGTGCTTTTCAAAGATGTCGTAGTCCGTCCTGCCCCTGACCGGCTCGGTGTTTGTTATGCCGATGAATCTGTAAAAATGCTTGTTGATAAGGACGTATTCGCCGCCCTTCGTGTAGTTCTTTACGAAGATCGGGAAGGGGATGTTGTTGAGGACGTATTCGAGAATGGTGCTGGCCTGCTCCGCCTCCTTTTCCTGCCTCACGAGCAGGGTTGTGTCCGTAACCACGCCCACGTACGCCACGGGGCCCTCCGCGCCCTCCTCAGACTTCAATATCCGGAAAGAGTACGACTTCCCATCGCTGTCGTTCGACGAAAAATCGAACTCCAGCTTCCGCGTCCTGCCGCACTTGAAATCTTCAGCATCCGCCGCCACGCCCTCGGGCATGTATTCCTTCAATGCGGAAAACATCGGGGCATCGAGGAAGACGCCCGCCTCCTTCAAAAAATCATTCCCGCTGCGGACGTGGATTATTTTGAAATTTTTGTCGCAGGCGAAGATTGCCACTTTGGCGATATCCACGGCGGAGGCGAGCATTGAAAACTCCCCGTCCTGCGCGCCCTTGAGCCTTAGCGCGGCCCTGGCCTTAACATATAAAAATACGAACACCGCCAGAAGCGCGAGCAGAACGGGAACCAGGGCGTATGCAAAAATTTCAAACATGCTAAAAATCCGACAATCAAAACACTCTGCAAAATAAAAATATATCATGCATAAAAGAACGGATTATCGGGCCTGTCCGGCAAAAATCAAGCCCAATACGCTCTTAAACGCAAGAACTTATAGGCTTTACAAAAGCGGGTTTGCGCCCGGTAATAGAAACATGAAAAAGTTTTTGCCGCTATTTTTCTTTTTCCTGGCCGTCTTCGCCCCCTTCCAGAAAGCCGGGGCGCAAATCTCCTACGGTCCAGACTCGCCGCCGCAGGTCGAAAAAAAGAAAAACCTTCCGGACGGATGGCACGACACTTTCAAATCCGCACTGGAGGCCGCGAGAAAAAACAACAAGCCCATCCTGCTCTTTGTGGCGCGGCAGAATGACGAGAGCTGCGAAACGCTCCTGAACGAAACCCTCTGCGGTAAGGAAAAATGCCTGGAGGCAAAGGCCTATGCGGAAATACTCAAAATCACCGTGAACGAATACGCGGAACTTGTCTCAGACGAGGAAACCCCGGGCTTCGATGAAAAGAACATCGCAAAGAGGCTTGGAAGAAGCAGGCTTCCGCACCTTGAGCTCATCTCCCCCATAAATCCGGAAACGACGCTGGTCATTCAGAACCCCACAAAGCTCAAGGTCAAAGACCTTCACAAGACGATACGCAACTACCAGAATCGCATGCACGAACTGTACGTGATGAAGCGCGAAAAAAAGTAGCCCGCCTATCTGAGCGAGAGCAGCTTTTCGCAAAGCCCGCGCGTGTATTCCGAACCGCCCTTGGATGTCATGTGCATGCTGTCGGTGTAGTTTGAGGGGTCCTCGGAAAAGTCTGAAAAATCTTCTGCGGAAACGTACCTTATCCTCCGCTCTTTCAGAAATTTTTCGTACTCCTGCGCTATGGCCGCGTAATTCGGGTTCTTCTCAAGCAGGACGTATTTTGGAGTGTCTATGAACACCACTCTTATGCCGCGCGCCTTGGCCAGGGCTATGAGCTCTTCAAGGGCGCCCTTCTGCGTTTCCCGAAGGCCTTTGAAGCCGTGCGTAAACTTGAAGTCCATCCGCCGCGCCTCCTCCTGAGTGAGGCCGCGCGTCAGCGCCTCCGTGGCGGCGGCGCCCTTTCTGTACAGGCCCTTCATAAGCGCGTTGCTGACGGGATAGGTCACAAAATACCTGTTGTTGGCCAGGACAAAATACGCGTATGCGTCTGAAATTTTGTTTTCGCAGCATTTGCTTCGTTCGAGAAAAAGCGCGAGGCGGGACGCAAAATCCAGGTCAAAAATTATGCGCTGGTCTGTAATCTTCGGCGCGGAGGCCGCCCCGAAGGCGTACATGTCCACGTAGAGGCGCTTCACCTTCACGCCGCGGTCGAGAATCTGCCGGAGCTCGTACAATATCGAGAGCGGCTGGTTGGCGTTGTAGGTGACCACGTAGGATTTTTCGCCAAGCTCCCTTTCCAGGACGTCCATAGCCAGGCTGCGCCTGAAGAGCGAGGAGCCCATAAAAAGGTTGTCAACCTCCCCCATCTCCGTCGCGCCGTACACGCCCCTGTTCTGCGACGGAAGCCGCGACGAAACCGCGTTCTTCAGCCCCACGAACGCCGCGCAGGCAAAAACGCTCAAAACCAAGACTTTTATTGCAAATTTCATTATGCTTTTAAAACTGCGCGTAGATGAATTTTTCCCCCGCAAAATTTCCGAAGAGCAGCGTGGAAGACAGCAGGAATGCGTACCACGCAACTTCATAGCGGCCGAAGTTTTTTACGCGCGGGAAAAATTCGTTGAAGGCCTCGTAGGCGAAAAACACCGCGATGAAAAAGGCCATGACCATGAATTCGGTCGCCGCAGTGACGTCGTGCGTGAAGGGGAAGGCGGCGCTTTTAATGTCCTTGGCCGAAAGCGAGGTACGCGTGAATATCCCCTCGAGTATCGCGAAGGCGTGCGCGAAGGAGTCCGCCCTGAAAAATATCCACGCAAGCGTCACAATGCAGAACGTCGCAATGATGCCCGGTATGCGCGAATATTTGGAAAGCGGACCGCCCTCCCTTCCGCGCGGAAAAATCAAATTCTGCGCCGCTATGCAGGCCCCGTGCAGGGCTCCCCAGAAGATGAAAGTCCAGTTCGCGCCGTGCCAGAGGCCGCTGACGAGGAAGGTGACCATGACGTTGAAGGCCCTGCGCGCGGACGAACACCTGCCGCCGCCCAGCGGGATGTAGACGTAGTCGCGCAGCCACATTGAAAGCGATATGTGCCAGCGCCCCCAGAACTCCTTTATGCTGCACGCAAAATAGGGGCGCCTGAAGTTCTGCGTGAGGTTGAAGCCCCATATTTTTGAGAGGCCTATGGCGATGTCGGTATAGCCGGAAAAGTCGCAGTAAATCTGCACGGAATAGAAAAACGCCGCGAAGATGAGCGCGAGGCCGCCGCTCGTATCGGCCGCGCCGTAGACGTTTGCAACGTAGTCCGAAAGACCGTCGGCTATGACCATCTTCTTAAAGAAGCCCATGATTATCATCTTCACGCCGTTCGCGAAATTCTCGTGCGTGAAGGCGCGCTTGGCCTTAAGCTGCGGGATGAGCACGCCCGGGCGCTCTATGGGCCCGCAGATGATCTGGGGAAAGAAGGAGACGTAAAGCGCGTAGGTGAAAAAGTTTTTTTCCGCCGCTATCTTTCCGCCGAAAATGTCCGCGTAATACGCTATCACGCGCATGGTGTAGAAGGATATGCCCAGCGGGAGCACCAGCACCAGGGTCGTCTTCTGCAGGTTGAGCCCAAAGCAGGAGAGCGCGTCCACAAGCGCGGAGTCGAAAAAATTTATGTATTTGAAACAGAAGAGCGGCAGAAGCGTCACCGCAACCGCGAAGGCCAGCAGCGCCTTTTTGCGGGCCGTCTCCCTCTCCATAATGAGCCCGAAGAAGTACGACAGCGCCGTGACGCCCAAAAGCAGCAGCGCGAAATTGACGCTCCACGTGCAGTAAAAATAATAGCTTCCAGCCAACAGCAGCGGAGATTTGAACCTCTCGGGCAGGATGAAAAGCAGGAGGGTGAGTATTGCAAAAAACGCTATAAAGGTGGCGGAGACAAAACTCATACAATATCAAAGTATGGCAAAAGAGGATATAAAGCAGTGGTTGATTTTTTGAAATTAAGCTTGGATATTCATTAAAAGTCAACAGAATTAAAACGAACGTTTCAAATGCTCAATCCCTGCGCTTTGCGGAGTTGTCCGCATTTGAACGCCGCAGGGCGATTTTTTTTTAGATGCTGGACACCTTGCCGTTATGCGGCTAGGCTTTTAAAATGAGAAAATTTTTAACACGCATGGCGCTGATGCTCGTCGGCTGCGCCCTTCTTTCCCAGCAAGCCTCTGCGCAGGAATTTTCGGCGGACAAGCTGAAAGCGCATCCGCGCCTCTTCCTCACGCAGGAGAATGAGGCGGAAGTGTTTGCTGCGCTCAAAAACAACAAAGAGCTTTCAGAGCTCAACGCTATCCTTTTGGCCAATTGCGACAAGCTTCTGACCGTCGCCCCCTGCGAAAGGCGGGTGATAGGCAAACGGCTTTTGAGCACATCGCGCGAAGTGCTGCGGCGCGCCTTTTATCTCTCATGGGCCTACCGCTTCACAAAGAACGAGGCTTATGCCGAGCGGGCCAAGGCGGAAGTCCTCAACGCCGCGAAGTATGAAGACTGGAACCCATCGCACTTTTTGGACGTCGCGGAAATGGCGCTGGGCATCGCCATAGCGCATGACTGGCTTTATGACAAATTCTCCCCCGAGGAGCGCAAACTGCTCGCAGACGCCGTGATGGAGAAGGCTTTCGAACCCTCCATGCACGGCGGGAAAGACGTCTGGTTTTTAAAGGCCACGAACAACTGGAACAGCGTCTGCAACGGCGGGCTTCTGAACGCCGCAGTCTCCTTCCACGAATACTTCCCCGCCGAGGCGGACGCCATGGTGCGCCGCTCCATAGACAGCAGCAAGATAGTGATGAAAACTTACGACCCTGAGGGCGTATACCCCGAAGGCCCCGCGTACTGGAGCTACGGCACGGGATTCCAGGTCGCGCTCTTTGCCGCGCTTGAAAGCGCCTACGGAACGCCCTGGAGATGGCAGAGCCAGCCCTCGTTTTTGGCGAGCGCCAAATTCATGTATTTTATGACAGGCTATTCCGGAGAATTTTTCAATTTTGCGGACTGTTCAAGGTGGGAGCGGCTTGAGGAAATCATGCCCTGGTTCGTAAAACTCACCAAAGACGAGTCCTTGCTCTCGGGCCAGGAGCGCTTCTTATCGGAAAAAAAGCTCACCCCAAATGTTGTCAACAGGCTTCTGCCAATGATATTCATATACGGGGCGGACCTGAACTATGAGAACCCTCCAGCGTCGAAACAGGAATTCATGTCCTTCAAGGGCGAGGTTCCGCTCTTCGCAGTGAAAACTGAAGGCCGCGTCTATCTTGCGGGCAAGGGCGGCAAGGCTGCCGTCAGCCACGGACACATGGACGTCGGCAGCTTCGTCTTCGACGCCAAGGGCGTGCGCTGGTGCGAGGATTTGGGCCCGCAAAGTTATGACCAGCTTGAGAAGGCGGGCGTCAAGCTTTGGGACGGCAAGCAGAATTCGGAAAGGTGGACCATCTTCCGCTACTCGAACTTCTCGCACAACACTTTGAGTCTGAAGGGCAAAATCCACATCGCAAACGGGCGCGCGGAAATGCTCGCGGAATTCCCCGAAGGCGCAAAGCGCGGCGCGAGGTTTGACCTCTCCGAGGTTCTGGGTGAGCCTATGACGCTGGCCCAACGCGAAACGCTCCTCATAGATGGCGCTTATGCGCAGACCGCGGACACGCTGCAAAGCTCCGAAGACTGCGAAATAGAATGGCGCATCTGCACGCGCGGCAAGGTGAAAATCCTGGATTCCAAAACCTTGGAGATAGAAAAAAACGGCAAGCGCGCCGTCGTGAAGGCGGAATGCGGCGCGGAGATCTCCGCAAAGGTTTTCACGCGGGAGAAAAAGAGCTTTGAGTATGAGGACGACGACGTGACGATGACGGGCTTTGAAATAAGGCTCAAGGCGAACAAAAAGGTCGTCCTTACGGTGAATATCAAACCGCTCTGACATGATTTTTTCAAAATCCTCCTCCGCCGTTTTTTCCGCGCTCGTCTGCGCCCTCGCGCTCTGCCAAAACGGGCTGGCTGCGGAGCGCGCCAAACCCGTAATCAGGGCAACCTGCGAGAGCGCACCCGCGCGCATAGGCATGCTCTCCAACGAGCCCATGCACGTCAACAACACCTACTTTTTCACGGACAGGAGCTACCGACTTGAACGCTCGCGCAAGATAGACGCCAAGCTTGAGCGCATGTACTTTTTCATGCTGCCCATAGGCGCGGATGCGGAATACGAAGTCCTCAAAGGCGGAGAGGCCGTCGTCCTCGCGCCAACGAATGAGAAGGCGAACCTCGAAGCGCAGCTCAAAAAAATGGGCTTCGTCAAAGACGAAAGCATAGCCCCTTACGCGCCGCAGGGAGACGGAGACCAAAACACTTTCTGCGTCTACCGCAAAAAGGTTGAAGACGGCGAAAAATTCAAGGGGCTCAAACCCTGGATGCTCGTTGCGGGCTTTGACCCTGAAAGCCGCGCCCGAAGCGGTGAAGTGCTCTACAACGGTATAGAGCTGCCGAACGTCTGGCCGCCAAAGAATGAGTGGTCTGACAAACCCATGCCCGTGCCGTGGCTTGAAGAAAAGCCAAAGCTCATCGACATTTCAGTGGGCCGCCAGCTTTTCGTGGACGACTTTCTGATTGAAGGCGGAAATTTCGAAAGGGAATTCCATTACCCTGAAAAATACGAGGGCAACCCCGTATTGAAAGCGGAAACCCCGCTTGAAAAGGGCAAGAAAAGCCGCAACCAGCCTGGCGCGACAGTCAAGAGCGGCGGCATCTGGTGGAACCCCGAAAAGAACATTTTTGAGATGTGGTACGAAGCCGGATGGGTGCAGGCCCTAGCCTATGCCACGAGCAAAGACGGCGTCAACTGGGAGCGTCCCAAGCTCGGCATATACGGGGATGACAACAGGATAGTCGACGAAAAGTTCCACCCCGATTCCGGCGCCGCCGTGCGCGACTTCCAGTCAACCGACCCCGCGCAAAACTACAAGATGTTCAACCGCGGCGGCGGAAGCGCAAAGAACCGCATCACCGCCTTCACCAGCACTGACGGAGTGCATTTTGACGTACATCCGCTGCTGGGAACCTGCCAGGACCGCACTACGGCCTTCTACAACCCCTTCAGGAAAAAGTGGGTGTACAGCATACGCGCAAGCGGCCCTCGCGGCAGAAGCCGCATGTACTACGAAAATTCGGACTTTCTTAAAGCCTCAAACTGGCTGCCGGACGAGCCCGTCGTATGGGCCTCCGCGGACGAACTGGATTTGCCCTCGCCCCACGTGCCGGATTTCAGGCCCAACCTCTACAACCTTGACGCCGTCGCCTACGAGAGCCTCATGCTCGGCTTTTTCCAGATTATGACGGGGCCGGAGAACGACGTCTGCACAAAGCTCGGGCTTCCCAAGGGCACGAATTTAAGTTTCGCATACAGCCGCGACGGCTTCCACTGGCACCGGCCAGACAGGACTTTCGCCATCGCCTCAACTTATGAGGACACCTGGGACAGGGGCTACGTGCAGAGCCTCTCAAACATCTGCCTCGTACGCGGAGACAAGCTCTGGTTCTACTACATAGGCTACGCCGGAGACCCTTCCATGGCGTCTGAAGACAAGTCAAAATCAATGTCCTCGGGCATGTATTCAAACGGCGCAACGGGTGTTGCGGTTCTACGCCGCGACGGCTTCGCCTCGCTCAACCCGAAGGGCGGCGCGCCCATGGAAATCACCACGCGCCCCCTGCTCTTCCAGGGCAAATACCTTTTTGTGAATGCGGATTCGCCCAAGGGAAAAATCACCGCCGAACTTCTGGACATGAAAGACCAAAAGATAGAGCCCTTCACTTTTGAAAATTGCGAGCCGCTGAGCGCCGACAGCACCATGGCGCAGATAAAGTGGAATAACGCGGAAGACCTTTCCGCCCTCGCGTACAGGCCCGTAAAAATCAGGTTCAGGATGGACGGCGGCAAATTCTACTCATTCTGGGTGAGCGTGGACAAAAACGGGCGCAGCGACGGCTACGTGGCGGGCGGCGGCCCGGGCTACACGTCAAATGTCGACACCGTCGGCATTGGCGCGCTGGAGGCGGAAGAGCGCCTGCAAAAGAATCTCGCTCCATGATTTGGCTTGAAACGCGTAATATAAATATCCTAAATTCCGCACTTTATTATACAAACAGCGGCGGACAAAATGCGTGCGCCGCGCAAACATTGCAAAAATGAAAAATACAATACTTACAATCGCAGCAAGCGTAATCATATCCGCGGTCGTCGCCGTCGTCGCGGCCAACTGCATGGCGCCGAAAATCTACACGGCGGACATCCGCAAGATACAGGAATCCTACTATAAGATGAAGGATTCCGACAAGGAACTCAAAGCCTTCCTCGAAACGGCGAACGCAAAAATCGCGGAGATGGGCAAGGAGCTTGAAGCGCTTTCCCCGCAGATCACCGCAACCGCAGAAAAGATAAAGGCGGCCCCGTCGGCCGAAGCGCGCCAGAAGCTTGAAAAGGAAGAGGGCGCCCCGCTCCTCGCAAAATACAGGCAGAAGCAGGCCGAAATTGAGAAGGCCAAGCAGGAAGTCAAGGCGAGGATGCAGAACACCGCGCGCGAAAACCTCGCGGAAATCAGGAAGGACGTCGCGGACATCGTCGCGAAGATAGCAGCGGAGAAAAAGGCGGACTACGTCCTCGAAAAGAGCGGCATGTTCTTCGGCACAGACGCAACGGATATCAGCGAAGAGGTCATAGCCCGCCTCAACACCAAATAGTTTTTGGCGAACTTGTTTGGCGAAAAAGTTCGTTGCTT
>JAVBSZ010000195.1:0-5118 GCA_031556415.1 Opitutales bacterium
ATCTTGACGAAACTCGCCTTGCCCATGAGCCTGAAAACCATGACCCTGCCGGCCACGCTGACTTCCTCGGTCTGCGTCTCCGCGCTTTCGTCGAAAAGCTCCACGGCGGATTTGCTGGTGTGCGTCTGCTCCCAGTCCTGCCTGAACGGGTCAAAGCCGTTTGCGCGCATGGAGTCGAGCTTCGCCTTCCTGACGGCGTAAAGGTCGTGCGTGTTGTCGTGGATGTTTGCGTTGTCCTGGTTTTCGCTGCTCATGTCGTTAAAAAAATTTTGGTGATGCTTGCACATTGCGCGCGCGCGCGCAAATACTTTTATGCGCAATTTATCTGGAACGTATCTGCCTCAGAGCCTCGTAAACAGCTATCCCCGCGCTCATGGCGAGGTTGAGCGAGCGCAGCTTCTCGTTGGGCTGCGGTATGGTCAGGCGCGTGGCGGAAAGCTCCTCATGCAGAAACTGCGGGCAGCCTTCGCCCTCGGAGCCGAAGAGAAAGCCGTCGCCCTTTTGGAATTTGGCGTCCCAGACGGTCCTCGCCTTCTCCTTCGTGGAGAGCATCCAGATTCTGTCGAGCGGCGGGATTTTGTCAGACCTCTTGAAGGCCTCCCAGTCCGCATGATGCACTACGTCCAAATCGAACCAATAGTCCATCCCGCTGCGGCGCAGGCGCGCGTCGGTGATTATGAACCCCAGCGGATGTATCAGGTGCAGGCGCGCGTTCGTTATCGCCGCCAGACGCCCTATGCTGCCGGTGTTCTGCGGTATCTGCGGCGCATGCAGAATTATATGCAAATCTGGTGAGGACATGTTTTAAAAACGAGGGGCTAACTTCGCCCCTCGCGCTCCCGAAGGCAAGGCGAAGCCCTGCTCGGCAGATGCCGACGCATCTGGTTTTGTTGTTGAGATTATTCGGACTCTCTTCGCTCCCGCCAGACACTTGGTCGCGCTTCGGTTTCGGATTCGATTTTGTCTACAACAAAATTCCGAATCCGAAAACAAACGGGTCATCAATATTCTAAAATCCATGTTCATTTCTCAATCCGTTTCAGCGAACCAAAGTTTTTGAAACGCCCTCTAGCGCCTGTAGCTCATAGCCCTTTTCGCTTCCCTCATGGCCTCGTCCTTTTTCAGCGTTTCGCGCTTGTCGTAAAGCTTCTTGCCTTTGGCGAGCGCTATGAGAATTTTTGCGAGGGATTTTTTGAAATAGATTTTGAGCGGGATTATCGCCTCTCCGCCGCTTTCCACGGCGCTTTTGAGCTTCAAAATCTCGTTCTTATGGAGGAGGAGCTTGCGCGCGCGGGCGGGAACGTGGTTGTTGATGTTGCCGAAGTCGTATTCCGAAATGTGCGCGTTGTAAAGGATGGCCTCTCCCCTGTCCACGCGCACAAAGGCGTCCTGTATCTGGGCCTTGCCCTGGCGCAGCGCCTTGATTTCCGTGCCCTTTAAGACAATGCCGGCCTCAAAGGTCTCGCCGATAAAATAGTCGTGCGAGGCCTTTCTGTTGCGGATTTCCGTAATCCGCGCGGCTGTCTCCTTTTTTGCCATCTCCTTTTTAGAAACCAAGAGCCTTGTTCGCAAAAACAAGGCCCGTCAAAAAAACGTTTGGGGTTTCCGGTGGTTTGGACGCGCCTTATTCGTCGTCCGAAGTTTTGGGGGCGACGTAAAGCTCGTAGCCTATTTTGCCCTTGATGACTTCAAGCAGCGCGATGTCCTCAAGCGAAAGCCTTTCGAGGGATTCCACGAGGGGTTTTGCGCCGTTCTTGAAGTTCTTGACGCGCCTGCTGACGACGTTGATGAGGATGTTGGGGTCCTGAATCACTTCCTGCGCCTGTTTAAGATAGTCTTCTCTCAAGATATGCTCCTGTTCTCGGTTTAAAATCTAAGGACGTAAAATAAGCCCCCTTTCGGAAGCTTTTGCAACACATTTTTTCACCTCCGGAAGCTTTTGGGAGAGAAAAGGCTTATAAAACAGGCGACTTATCGCTTTCAAACAGCCAAATTTCGAAACTCATAATAATTCGTTAAGAAATTTGTCAGCTTTCGGAAGCACTTTGGCGGCCGGGATTTTGGATGCATAAGCAGGCGCAAAAAAAATTGCGGGCCGTAGCGTACTCTTATGTACGTGAGGGTCGCAATTTTTTGAAGCAACGAACTTAGGCGCCAAAATCACCCGCCCAAAGCGTTTGCCAAAGACTCAATGTCGATGTTGCGGGAAAAAATATCGCGTATAACCGGAATCTTGTCGATGTCGTGCGGCTGGGTTTTGACGGTCATGGAGTTGATTTTGGATGCGACCTGGTAGCTCTCGGAGCTGGTGATGGCGACGGGGATTTTGGTCTTGTTGATGAGCTCCAGAATCTTCGGGTGTGGAAGCTGGTTGAGGGTGAGGATGATGCCGCCGACGGGGTTCCGCTCGGCAAGGCCGTAGAGGCTCAAAACGGAGAAAATGATGTCTTCGCGGTCTCCGGGAGCTATGATGAGGGTGCCGGGCTTCATGTAGTCCATTATGGTGCGCGAGCCCATTGCGCCTATTATGACCTTCGTGATGCGGCCCGTTTTTCCGGTGTCTTCGGCGTTTATCCAGCGCGCGCCGATTTCGTCCACAATCTGCTGGAAGTTGGGGGCGTTGAGGCTTTCCCTGAGGGGAAGCGCGCCGAGCAGGCGCACTCCGTGGCGCGCAAGGCCCTTGCGGGCGTATTCGGTCACCATGTCAAGCTTGTCGGGGATGACCTTGTTGAGAATTGCGCCTATCACCTCCACGCCGTTCAAGTCAAAGAGCGCCTTGTTCATGGCGATTTCGTCAATGGGCATGCCAATGCCGCCCGACGACACTATGATGACTTTGGCGTTGAGAAGCTTGGCGACACTCGCGTTGGAAAGGTCCAGCACGCTGCCCACGCCCGCGTGCCCCGTGCCCTCTATTATCACGGCGTCCTTCTCATACGCGCACCTGTCAAACGCGCGGATGATTTTGTCAATAAGCTTCGGGTGCATGTCCGCAGGGTTGTCGAGATACTCGCGCGTGAAGTCCTTCCCGACGGCGACGGGGCTCATGGCCTCAATCGGCGTCTGGATTTTGTAGACGGAATCGAGCAGCAGGCTGTCCTCGTCAATCTTGCGGCCCTGCACTTTGACGAAGCGCTGGCCTATGGGCTTGATGTAGCCAACAGACCTGAACTTTTTTGAGAGCGCGTTGAAGAGGCCGAGGGACGTCGTCGTCTTGCCGTCGTTCATGCGCGTGGCGGCTATGAATATGCGCTTGGTCGTCTTGTTCGACGGCGAAGTCAGCAGCGTTTCAAGGTTGTCCCCGAAGCGCGCGTCATTGTCTGAAAAGTCAAGCGGCATCGACAAACGAGGCTAGACTTCCGGATAGAGGAACTTCCTGTCGACCGCCTGCGCGGAGACTATCACCATGGTTCCGTAAATGTCCGCAACCGTGGCCCCTCGGGAGATTTCCGCGGCGGGCTTCGTGAGGCCCGTGAGTATCTGCCCGTAGTAGGTTATGGGCGAGAGCGCCTGCACCATCTTGAGGGTTATGTTGCCGCAGTTCAAATCCGGAAATACGAGGACGTTCGCCTTGCCCGCCACGGAGCTTACAATGCACTTCTGCGCGGCTATGACGGGGGAGAGGGCGGAGTCAACCTGGAGCTCGCCGTCTATGTCTATGTCAAGCCCGTCGCGCTTGGCTTTTTCATGCGCGATTGCCGTGGCGCTCTTCATCTTGAGGATGCTTGGCAGCTTCGCGTTGGCCGACTTCGATGAATAGCTGAGCATGGCCACGCGCGGGTGCGCATTGGTAAGGTGCCGCGCGAGGATGGCGGTGTTTATGGCGATGTCGCTGAGCTGCTCCTCGTTGGGTTCGGGTATCACGCCGCAGTCCGCAAGGAAGAGGTTGCCCTTTATGCCGATTTCCTCGTTGGGCGAGGAGAGTATGGACATGGACGAGGCCGTCTTGAAATTCTTCTGCAGCGGCACTATCTGGAATATGGGCCTCAGCGCGCTGCTCGACGTCATAGTGGCGCCCGCGACGAGCGCGTCAACGCGGCCCGTCATAAGCATGAGCGTTGCAAAATAATTCGGGTTCTTGATGAAGCCGTCAAGCGCCTCAGCCTCCAGCTTTTTGAATTTGGGGTAGGCCTTGAGTATCTTCAAAAGCTCCGGAGCGTCTTCCGACGTTGCGGGGTTGATGATGCGCAGGCCGTCAAGGCGCACATCGTTCTCCTTCGCCACGGCCTCAATCTTCTCCCTTTCGCCGAGGAGAATGGGCACGCCGAGCTTGCGCGTGGCGAACTGGCGGGCGGCCTGGAGTATGCGCGGGTCGCTCCCTTCGGGGAGTACTATCCTCTTGGGGTGGTTCTGGAGTCTTGCGGAAAGTTTGCTTACTAGGGGCATAATATCGAATCCTTATATAAAGTTAATTGACGACTTCTTTTCGCGCCTAGCTTCGTTGCTTCAAAAAACCGCGACCCTCACGTACGTTAAGTACGCTACGGCCCGCGATTTTTATTGCGCCTTGCTATGCATCGAAAACAACTGCGTCAATTTTGCGCGGTATGACGCACATATTTCATGCCCGCCGCCGCCAAGTCAACAATTTGTTTCGTATGAATCCCTGTCGACGTCGTCTATGAACCTGCTTTTTTCGAGGGTGTCAAAGCTGCCGTGGCGCATGGAAAGCTGCGGGTAGGTGATTATGAGCACGTCCTTTGCGCGCGTGCTGGCCACGTAAAAAAGGCGGCGCTCCTCCTCCACGGACTCCTCGTCTATGCAGCGCTGGATGGGGAAAAGCCCCTCGGCCGCGCCTATTATGAAGACGACGGGAAATTCCAAGCCCTTGGCCTGGTGCACCGTCATCATGCGCACGCGGCCGCCGCTCTCGCCCTCCTCAAGCGCGCCGCCTGAAACCTCCAGCGAGGCGTTGGCGAGGAACTCGTCAAAATCCTGGTAGCGGGAGGCGTATTCGTAGAGGGAGTCAAAATCCTCGCACCTCTCCGCCCAGTCTTCGTAGACGGACTTCATGCAGACTGCGTACCAGCCGCCCATGCGGCATACGAGCTTCACCATGTCCTTCGGCGCGTGGTTGGGTACGACGCTGTTTTGGGAAGCCCCGCCGGACGCCGAAGG
>JAVBSZ010000205.1:0-4674 GCA_031556415.1 Opitutales bacterium
CCTTCGGACGAGCTGCTTGAAAAGGCCAAGAAACTCTGCGACGAATGGCTCGCCAAAGCTTTCCTCACAACAGCCGATACCGAGGCCGATTACAGCAATTTTGCAAACGTCTCCTTCTACCCCTACTGGTGGTACCTGCCCGACATGTACGAAATCACGAAGGACAAGAAGTACCTAGATTTTGCGGAACGCGGCGCCTTCCACTCACTAAGCGCCCTCTGGGCCTACCCCGCGCCGAGCGAGGGCGACATCGTGATAAACAAGGGCAATTCCATACGCGGTGTCATCCACACCTGGTGGAAGGGTCCGGAAAAATTCAGGCAGGGCTACCCCATGCAGCTTGCGGCAAAATCCTTCATTCCTGAATGGGAGAAAGCCCTCCCGCGCGGCAATCATGACGGCTCCTTCATCATGCCGGAAAAGACCGTGCCCGCGCTCAAGGTTTCGCGCATAGGGCTGGGCATGGAGCAGCCTTCAACATTCAAGGCGCCCAACACGCCCGACGGGCATGACTTCAACATCCTCATGCCCTCATGGGCGCCGGAGATGCTGAAAGTCTACCAGTTCACAAAGCGCGACGTTCTGCAGAAATACTCGCGCCACACCATCATAGGCCGCTACGCAAACTTCCTAGGCTACTACGTTTGCGACTACACCGACGTCATGCACGACGAGAACTACCCCTACTCAGGCACCGACATCACAAGCTTCTACTACCACCACGCGCCCTGCCACTTCGCGCAGACTTACGACTACCTGATGACGCAGTTCGAAATCGCAAGCGGAGGAAAAATCAAGTTCCCCTTCGTGCGCCAGCAGGGCTATGTGTGGTTCACGGACAGGATGTTCGGCACCCCCGGGAAGATTTTCGACGAGGACGGCTGCAGGCCCATAATCGACAAAAAGGCCGTGCGGCCGGACACTCCGAAAGTCAGCGTGGTAACCGCGCGCTCAAACACGGGCGTCTGGGCCATCCTCCTAAACGACACCGCGAAAGAGCTGACAACCTCCGTCTCCTTTGACTCCTCCGCAAAGCTCTTCAAAGACGCCTTCACGGAACGCGGATGCGTCCTTTACGACGCCTCCGGCGCAAAGATTGGAGACCTCCAGTTCTTCGGAGACAAGTCCGTAAGCATACCCGCGCAGAGCGTCGTGGCCATACGCATACCGGCGCAGCCTAAGGAAGTCTTCCCCGCGCAGAAGCCCATGGCGGAAGGCGGGCACGCCGTCAAGAAGGACGCCTCAAAGGAGTTCGGAGACTTCCACGCCTTCCGCATACGCGGGCCCTTCGGCAAAGACTCAATCTACGCAATGATGACCGGCGGCGTGGAGACGGACGCCACCTTCACAATCAAACTTGAAACGCCCTCAAGGCAGACTATCACCTGCAAAAAGTTCCCGTTTGAAATCAGCGTCTACCCGCTGCCGATGGACGCCGAAATCAAATTCTCCGCGTCCATACAGAAGGCGGGCGGAGAGCTTGAAGACTTGGGCGCGTACACGCTCAAACCGTAAGGCGCGGCGCATTTTGCGGACGCAAAGCCCCTTTCGAAATCCGGAGGGGGCTTTTATTTTTAAGGGCGTAAGTTCTGGACAAGCCGCCCGTTTTTATGGATGCTTGCGGAATGAGGCTCCTCTTAAAAATTTCACTCTGCGCCCTGTTTTTAGCACAGTCTCTCGGCGCGGCGATAGACAAGGACAAAGTATTCATCCTCGCAAATTCGGACGACGCGGCTTCTGTGAGAATAGCGCAAGAATATTCCAACTTAAGGGAAATCCCAACGGCCAACATCATAGCCCTTCCCCTCGGAAAGGCGGCGACGGTCTCGCGGGAATTTTATAACGACAAGATTGCGGAGCCTCTCTCAAAAAAACTTTTCGAAATGGGCGCGGTTGCGGGAACGGAAAACAAGAATCCGAACGAGGGAGAAAAAAGATACGCGCTGACGCGCTTTGACGCGGACTTCCTCGTGCTCTGCAGGGGCGTTCCGCACAGGATAGCGGCAACGCCAAAGCGGAATGACAGACCGGCCGAAAACGACCATGCCGCCGTTGACAGCGAACTCGCCCTGCTTTTCAACGCCCCCTACAAGCTTGCGGGCATTCAAAAAAATCCGCTCTTTTTCAACAGGGAGGACGAAAACGCGTATAAGACAAACTTCATTCTGCGCACCGCGCGCCTTGACGGAATAACGGAGACCGACGCACTCGACATGGTGAGGCGCGGCATTGCCGCCGAAAAAAAGGGCCTCATGGGGCGCGCTTACATAGACAAGGCGCAAAAAATGGCGCTGGGGGATGACTGGCTTGAACACTGCGCAAAAATAGCCGGAGAGCTGGGTTTTGACACAACTTTGGACGAGGAAAAAAACGTGCTGGGCTGCTTCACGCGGCTGGACGCCGTCGCCGTCTATTTCGGCTGGTACGCAAGCAGGATCACGCCAAATTTCCTGTCCCCCCCCGTCTTCCAAGTTTCCGAAGGCGCCTGCGGCTGGCGCGTCGCTTCCTTTTCGGCGGACAACCTGGGCTCCGAAAGCTACTGGACGGCAGGGCTCATTGCGCGCGGAATGAGCGCCACCGTCGGCAACGTCTACGAGCCCTTCCTTCCGCCCACGCACAATTGCGACAAATTTTTCGTCTGGCTGGCTCTCGGCAATAGCGCGGGCGAGGCCGCGTATTTTTCCCTCCCCTCTATAAGCTGGCAGGCTGTTTTCTTCGGAGACCCTCTCTACACGCCCTTCAGATATACGCTTGAAAGGCAGCTGGAGGACATCGCAAAAGGAGATTATTCAGAAACGCACGCGTACGCGGTGATCAGGATGATGAACCTGATTGAAAAAAAGCGCGGGGCCGACGACGCCTTGGCCTTCGCCTCAAAATACGTTTCAAAATTCAAAAGGATACCGCTCTTTTACAAGATAGCTCAGATGCTCGACAAGGGCGGAAAAACCGCCGAGGCGCTGGACGTCATGCGCGGATTTTTCATGGCGCCGGATTTCAAGCCGGAGGAATATTCGCTGATTGCTGAAATTTCAAAATTTTACGCCGCGCGCGGAGATGCGGACACCGCTATAAAAATAGGCGTCTATCTTTCCGGCGCGGGCAAGGATTTTGAGAACTTCCAGGCGGAGGTTCTGCCCTACTACGCAAACCTCGCAAAAGCGTCTTCTAGGCCGGAGGATGCCGAAAAAATCAACGCGGTACTATCCCCAATGCTCGCCGAGCGCGCGCGTCTGGCCGCTGAGAAGAAGGCCAAAGCGGAGGCGGCCGCAAAGGCCAAAGCCGAAGCGCAGGCGAAATAGAGCTTGCAGGCCTTTGCAAAAAAACCGCCGGCGCCGCCCGCTATTCTGCTTGCATGGGTTTGTCCAATCGATTTAATCTTGCGCGTAAAAATAATATGCAGATGAAGACTTTTTCAGGAGTTTGGACGGCGCTCATTACGCCGATGAATGACAACGGCACCGTGAATTACGCGGAGCTTGAGGGCATTGTTGAGGCGCAGATAGAAGCCAAGATAGACGGGCTTGTCGCGGTGGGCACCACGGGTGAATCCCCCACGCTCAATCCGCAGGAGCATCTGAGCGTCATAGACTGCGTATGCAAGGCGGCGCGCGGGCGCGTGCCCGTGCTCGCCGGTACGGGCTCGAACAACACGCTTGAGGCGCTGCATCTTACCAAGGAAGCCGAAGACCTCGGGGTGGACGGCTTTCTCATCGTGGCGCCCTACTACAACAAGCCCTCGCAGGAAGGCCTCTTCCTCCACTTCGGCGAGATTGCAAAAATCACCGAAAAGCCCATAGTGCTTTACTCCATACCGGGCCGTTGCGGCATAGAAATTTCGAACGATGTTGCGCTGCGCCTGCGTGACGAATACCCGCACGTGCGCGCCATGAAGGAGGCTGGCGGAAAGGCCGACAAGGTTGCCGATCTGCACAAGATTGCGGGCGGAAAGATAGACATACTCAGCGGGGACGACGGCCTGGCGATAGAATTCATGAAGCGCGGCGCAAAGGGCGTAATCAGCGTGGCTTCAAACATCATTCCCGCCGAAATGGTTGAAATGGTCTCGGCCGCGAACGGCGGAAATTTTGACGCGGCACAGAAGATTGAGGAAAAGCTCATGCCGCTTTTCAAAAACCTTTTCATAGAGCCGAACCCCGTGCCGGTGAAGTTCGCCGCAAGGCTCATGGGCCTGATTTCGAGCGATGCCGTGCGCCTTCCCCTCTGCGGGATGTCGGCGGAAAGCCGCAAGACGCTCAAGGGAACGCTGCTCGAGCTCGGCCTAATAAAATAACGCAATATTCATCATGACAAAAATTCTTTTAAACGGATACAAGGGGCGCATGGGGCGCGCAATTTCAGACGCGGCTGCGGCCTGCGGCTGCGAAATCTCCGCGCGTTGCGACGCGGGGGATGACCCGGCCTCCTCAATTTCAGCGTGCGACGCCGTCATAGACTTCTCCTTCAGGGACGTCACGCCCGCGCTCGCAAAACTTTGCGCGGAACACAAGAAGCCGCTTGTGATAGGCACCACGGGCCATACGGAAGCTCAACGCGCCGAAATTCTCGAATGCGCAAAGCTCATCCCCGTCGTCTGGGCGGGCAACTACTCCATAGGCGTGAACGTGCTCAACTACCTCACGGGCCTGGCCGCAAAAGTTTTGGGAGATTCTT
>JAVBSZ010000136.1:0-5953 GCA_031556415.1 Opitutales bacterium
GCTATTCAAACGCCAAGGCGGGTGTTGACAACCTCACGCGCTGGCTCTCCGTGGAATTCGCAAAGAAAATCGGCGAAGGCGTGCGCGTCAACGCCATCGCCCCGGGCTTCTTTATCAGCGAGCAAAACCGTGCGCTGCTCACCAACCCCGACGGCAGCTTCACCGCGCGCGGCAAAAGCGTCATCGAAAAAACGCCTTTCGGCCGCTTCGGTTTGGCCGATGAAATAAACGGCACAGTCCACTACCTGATAAGCGACGCCTCCAAGTTTGTCACCGGGACGGTATTACCTGTCGACGGTGGCTTCTCCGCCTTCTCCGGTGTTTGATGAATGCTTTTGGCGCAGAAGTTCGTTGCGGCGAAAAAGCTGCATTAGTCATGTAGTATTTCTACACTCCTACCGCAGCTTTTTCTTGCGCCTGCTTCTGCATCCAAAATCATTGCATCAAACGAAGAGGGAACGTGTGTTTGCATGCAAAATCTAAAGTTGAATTTTTATAGCAAAAGAAAAAATCATTATGGGCAGCGAAATTGAAAAAAAGTTTTTGGAGCAGGGTTTCAGGTGGTATGGACCGAATGATTCTGTGCCGCTAAGCCACATCAGGCAGGCGGGCGCGGAAAGCGTCTTCACCGCCCTGCATCACATCCCTTACGGGGAACTGTGGACGAAGGAGGAAATCCTCAAGCGCAAAAAGGAGGTGGAAGACGCGGGCCTAAAATGGAGCGTCGTGGAATCCGTTCCGGTCAGCGAGGAAATCAAAACGCGTACGGGTGACTTTCAGCGCCACATTGAGAATTACAAGCGGAGCGTTGAGAACCTCGGCGCCTGCGGAATAAACATCGTCATCTATAACTTTATGCCCGTGCTAGACTGGATACGCACGGACCTTCATTACAGAATGCCGGACGGCTCAACCTGCCTGCGTTACGACCCCGCGCAGTTCGCCGCGTTTGAAATCTACATGCTCAAGCGCGCCGGCGCCGAAAAGGATTACGACGCCGAAACTCTTGAACGCGCCAAGAAGTTTTACGAGTCTTTGGACGCGGAAAAACAAAAGGACTTTGAGCGCGCAATCATTGACGTGTTCCCGGGCTGCAAGATGGGCTTGGGGCTAGCCGACGTGCGCAAAATGCTCGCCGCCTACAAGGACATTTCCGCCGACCAATTGCGCGAGCATTTGAAGCTCTTCCTGCTCGAAGTGGCCCCCGTGGCCGAAAGGTGCGGCGTCCATCTTGCCATACATCCTGACGACCCTCCTTTCCCCGTCCTCGGCCTTCCGCGCATAGCCTCGCGCCTTGAGGACTTCAAGAAAATCACTGGTTACTATGACAGCCCCGCAAACTCCGTAGCCTTCTGCACTGGTTCCTTAAGCGCCGGAATCCACAACGACCTTCCTAAAATGCTCGACGAGCTAAAGGACAGAATCTTCGTCACCCACCTGCGTTCCACCCAGCGGGAGGCCGACGGCAGCTTCTTTGAAGCCGGCCACATCGAAGGCTCCGTCCCCATGTATAAGCTCGTCAAAAAGCTTTTGGAAATCCAGCGTGAGCGCACCGCAAAGGGCGAAGCCAAAATCGTCTTTCGCCCCGACCACGGCCGCGACATCGCCGACGACCTCTCCAAGCCCCCCACCGCAAACCCCGGCTATTCCTACATAGGACGCATGAAGGGGCTGGCGGAGATACGCGGCCTCCAGCACGGGATTTTGGCAAACGATTTGGGCGAATAGCTGCGTGAATAAAGCCGCCTAGACTGCTTACGTACTATTTGTACGCTACGCACCCTAGGCGGCTTTATTGTCCTCGCTCTTCATCCCAAATCGTTGCGCCAAAACAGAAACATTAGATGGAATTTTTTTGCGCCTGCTTCTGCATTCAAAATCCCTGCCGCCAAAACATGCGAACTCTTTTGATGAATTCGCCAGTAAATGCTATTAATTATGATCAGCGCTTTTCGCACTCTATTATTAGGAGCGCGCAGGGGGAGAGGGTGAAGCTCTTTTTACCGTCGAGGCTTTCCTCTTTTGGAAGGACTGCATCGCCCGCGCCGGGGACGTTGCCCTCGTTGATGTTGCCGCTTGAAAGCTCCCATTTTTTAACCGGCGCGTAGCCATCCGGAAGTTCAAGAAGGACTTCCTGCGCGGAATCGTGAGAGCGGTTTATGAGGGATACTTGTATGCGCCCATTCTCGTCCAAAGCGGCGGCGGAATCTATAAAAGTTAGTTTCTTTGCGTTGAACTCCTCTATTTTTTCAAAATCCCCGCTGAGGCTGAACGTTTTTGGGTTCGCGTCGCTTTTGGGGCCGTCCACCGCAACGTCCAGGCGCTTGCCGAGCATTGTCTTCCTGTATTTTTCGAATACGTAGTAGAGGATGGTTTTGTAGGCGTCCTTTTCGCCCGCAGTGCGGATGAGGCCATGCCCGTTGACGGGGAAAATGTAATTGGCCATCGAAACCGCCGGGCTTTGGCGGATGAAGGCGTTGAGCATGCCGGCGGCCGTAGCGACGTCAAAGAGCCTGCGCGGGTCGTTGCGCGTGAAGTCCCATTTTTCGCCGTCGAAGACGCTGTGGCGGCAGTTCCATTCGTCTATTGAAATTGTGACGGGGTTCTTTTCGCGCCCGAATTTTTCGTTGATTTTTTCGAGCAGGGCTACCGTCCTTGCGATGTTCGCCTCAACCTTTTCGGGTGTGAAAAGCGTGTTTTGCGGCTGCTCCAATTTGCCGCCCCTCACGCGCGCGCCGACGTAGTAGTGCAGGGTGATGATGTCTATCAGGTTTCCCGTTTCATTCAAAATTGCCTCATTCCACGCGGGCTTGTGGCCGACGCCAAGCAGCTTCAAGTCCGGATACGCAAAGCGTATGACCTGCGCCCAGCGCTTGAGCTTTGCCGCATAAACTTCGGCGCTTTCGGAAGTGTGTTTTCCCCAGGGGCCGTAATTTTCATTCCCTATGCACCAGTATTTTACCTTGTAGGGTTCCGCGCGCCCGTTTGCCGCTCGGCGCTTCCCCCAGACCGTGCTTTCATCGCCGTTGCAGTATTCAATCCAGTCGAGCGCCTCGCCGAGGGAGCCGCCCAGCTTCGGGTCGTTGCCCATGTTGAAGTTTATGTAGGGCTCCACTTCCATGCGCTCGCACCACTGCAGGAATTCGTCCGTGCCGAACTGGTTTGTGTCGGCGCCGCCCCAGACGTGGCAGCCGACCGCTACGCGGCTTTCCATCGGGCCTATGCCTTTTTTCCAGTCGTATTCATGAATGTATGTCCCGGCGGGCCAGCGCATAATAGGGATATCAAGCGGCTTCAAAAGTTCGCGCACCTTCTCGTGCTCCGTGCCGTCCTTCTTTATCAGGCCGCCGTATATGACCTTGTCATTGCAGTCTTCAAACATCTGCCCGTATATCATCGGGCTGATCTGCGCGTCCTTTTGCGGAAGCGAAACGCCGACCTTCGTGACGGCGTCCTGCGCGCCCGCCGCTGTTAGGCCCAAAACAATTCCGGAAAAAATTAGAGCTAGTGTCTTTTTCATGTCTTTCCAATATTTGAATTTTGCTTGTGTGAAATTCTAAGCGGGCCGGATTGAACCGCAACTATTTTAGCAGTGTTTGAAATTTTGCTTGATAAGTAAGGTCAATATGACCATATTGCGGAAAAAATTCAAGGCCAATATTCAAAATATGAAAAATTTTTACACGCTTAAGGAAGAGTCGCAAATTCCGGTGATAGCAGCGCCGGAGGTGCTGGTTGTCGGCGCCGGGCCTGCGGGGCTGGGTGCCGCAATCGCGGCGGCGCGCGGCGGGGCGGAAACGATGATAGTGGAGCGCTACGGCTTTCCCGGCGGCGCGCTCACGCAGGCTATGGTGGCCCCGATGTTCACATTCCACGACATTGAAGGGCGCCAGGTTATCAAGGGCATAGCGCAGGAATATGTTGAACGCCTGAAAGCTGCGGGAGCGTCTTTTGGCCACGTGACAGACTTAACTTTTGACAACGCGTCCATGACGACATTCGACCCTGAGGCCGCGAAGCTCGTCATAATACAAATGCTTGAAGAGGCGGGCGTGAAGATGCTTTTCCACACGAATTTTTCCTCAAGTGTTGTGGAAAGCGGAAAGGTGAAGGCGGTGATTCTCGATGGGAAATCGGGCAGGCAGGCGGTGCTTCCCAAATACGTGATAGACTGCACTGCCGACGCCGACGTGGCCGCAAGGAGCGGCGCAGAGTTTGTCAAGGGCCGCGCGGAGGACGGAGCCATGCAGCCCGTCAGCCTCTATTTTAGGATAGGGGGTGCTGACGACGCCAAACTGCGCGGATGGATGAAAGCCAACAGGGGGCTTTTGAAGGATTCGCCGAGCGACGAAGAAATCAACGCTCAAAAGTGCATAGCGCTGCTGGGGCTGAAAGAGGAGATAATGCGGGCCTCCGCAGTTGGCGCGCTTGATTCTCAGGTTGCGCCTCGCCTGCTTATGTACGGGCTTCCGCGCAAGGGCGAATTCGCCGTAAACACGACGCGCCTTCAGGACATAGACGGAACGGACACTGCGGATTTGACAAGGGCCGAGATTGCGCTCAGAAAGCAGGTCGTGCAGGTTTTCGATTTTATCAGGACGAATGTCGGCGGCTTTGAAGAGTCGTATATAATAGACAGCGGGGCGCAGGTCGGCGTGCGCGAGACGCGCCACATTGAAGGCGACTACCGGCTTACGGAGCGCGACGTTCTAGATTCAAAAGCTTTTGACGACGGAATCTGCTGCGGGACTTTCGCGATAGACATCCATCCGCCGGACGGCAAGGCGCAGATATTCACGGGCTCCGGCAAAAGCGTCTATGAAATCCCATACCGCGCGCTGCTCCCAAAGGGGCTGGACAATTTGATTGTGGCGGGGCGCAGCATATCGGCGACGCACGCGGCCTTCGGTTCGGTCAGGGTGATGGCGACATGCATGGCATGCGGGCAGGGCGCGGGAACGGCCGCGTCCCTGCTTTCAAAAAACGGCGGACCGACGCGTTCGCTTGACGTCTCAAAACTGCGCGCGCGTTTGCTTGAAGACGGGCAGTATCTTTTGAACGCGGGTGCGGCGGAAGACGTGGACGAAACTTTGGCGCTTAAGCGCCAAAATTCGGACGGGGAAAAGGCTTCGCATTACAACCCCTTTGAATGATGCAAAAGCCCGTTTCAAACTTAAGGTGGAAGATAGCCTTCCTGCTTGCGCTCGCCTCCGCGCTCAACGCGATAGACCGCAACACGCTCGGCATTTTGGCAAAGACAATACAGGAGGAATTCTCCTGGACTGACGCCGACTACGCGAACCTCACCGCGCTTTTCATTTTCAGCTACACCTTGATGTATGCAATCAGCGGGCGCATCGTCGATAAAATCGGCACGCGCAACGGACTCGGGATATTCCTGGGAAGCTGGTCTTTGGTGACGATGCTGCACGCGGCGGCGCGCACCGTGGGGCAGTTCGGCGTGGCGCGCTTTTTCCTCGGCATTACGGAGTCCGCAAATTTCCCTGCGGGCGTCAAGGCCTGTTCGGAATGGTTCCCCCTGCGCGAGCGCGCGCTTGCAATCGGCATATTCAACGCGGGCACGGCCATAGGCGCGGCCCTCGCGGTTCCTATAGTCTCATTCACTGCAATCCACTTCGGCTGGCGCAGCGCGTTCATCATAACCGGCGTTCTCGGCTTTGTCTGGCTTTTCTTCTGGTTTAAAAACTACCGCATTCCGCAGGAGCACCCGGGGCTTTCCGCAGAGGAAAAAGAACTGATTCTTGAGAATGGAGAGGTAGGAAAAACTGCCGAAGAGCCCGAACCTAAAATTTCCTTCTGGGCGCTAATGAAGCGCAAAGAGACCTGGGGATGTTTTTGCGCGCGCATTTTCATAGACCCTGTCACATACTTCCTGCTTTTCTGGGTCCCAAAATATTTGCAGGACACGCAGGGGCTTTCGCTCGCGGAAGTG
>JAVBSZ010000204.1:0-16202 GCA_031556415.1 Opitutales bacterium
TGCCTCCGCTGCCAAGGCCCGGGTTTATGCGCACGCCGACTTGCGTATTGGGCAGCGCCTTTCCGTATTCCTCAAGCTGGCGGATGCTGCACGCGTTGAACTTGACGCCGGGCTTGCAAATCTCCGCTATGCCCTCCGGCATCTGCTGGGAGGATAGCGAAATCTTTTCCGCCGCCACTCCCGCGAGCATTGCGCGGCGCACCTCGTACGCGCTGGAAGCGTCTATATGGAGGCCGAGTTTGTCAAAAAGTTGAAGTATGTTTTTGTTGGACGACGCCTTCATGGCGTAGCGCGCTGTCAGCCCGAAGGCGTTCGGGAAGGCCAGCGCGGCTTTGGCCTGGTTTTCCAAAATTTTCTCGCTGTACGCGTAGCAGGGTGTGCCGAACTTTTCGGCGATTTCAAGCGCGGTCTTTTCGTCCAGAAAACGCGGTGTGTCTATGTTCATAAGTGGAGGAATAATGGATTAAGGCGCGGCCTTGTCAATGGAATCGATTATGATTTCCGGCGTAAGCAGCGCGGGGAGCACCACGGGCTTTCCGCCGCCTTTCGGGTAAAACACGTTTAGCGGAACGCCCGCGCGCCCGAATTTGGCGAGCTCCCTGGCGGTTTCGTCATTGCGGCTGGTCCAGTCCGCAACAAGCAGCTCTATGCCGTTCTTCTCAAAATATTCCCGCACCTTTTCGCTGTAAAGCGAGGGCTTGTTCGCCTGGCAGGTCAGGCACCAGGCGGCGGTGAAGTCCACGTAAAGCGGCCTTCCCTCTTCGAGCATCTCCTCCTGCCTGTCAAGCGACCACGCGTCGGGGCCTTCGTCAGTTCGGGCACCCTTGCTCCCGAATACGATGTACGCGCCCAGCGCCAAAAATACGCCGAAGAGGATTGCGGAGCCCGCAACGGCGGCGCGGCGCGCGCGCGCGTTTCTGACGTCGTGCGCCCAGCGGCCGAAGAGCCAGAAGGACGCCCCGAGCGCGACGAGCGAAAGCGTGAGCAAGGCGGCGTCCGCGCACGAAGTCTGCAGCGCGAAAACCCAGACGAGCCACGCGACGGTAGCAAAAAGCGGCAGGCTCAAAAACTGCTTGAGCACCAGCATCCATCTTCCGGATTTCGGGAGCATCCTCGCCCACTTCGGGTTTATGGAAAGCAGGACGTAGGGCAGCGCCATGCCGATTCCCAGCGCGGTGAAGATTGCGAATATCAGCGCGGGGGAATCCGCATTCAAAAGCGCCGCGCCAACCGCCGTGCCCATGAAGGGCGCCGTGCAGGGGCTTGCCACAGCCACGGCGAGCGCGCCGGAAAGCAGCGCGGAAATGAGAGGGCTTTTTTGCGCCGCAGTTTCCGATTTAAATGCAAGGTTGCCCGCTTTGCCCGAGAGGCTCAGGCCCACCTCGAAGAAGCCCGCGAAGTTGAGCGATAGCGCCGTGAAAAGTATTGCGAGAGCCGCCACGAAGAGCGGCTCCTGCATCTGGAAGCCCCAGCCTATTCCGCCGCCCGCGCTACGCAGAAGGCAGAGCAGGAGGGCGAGGGCCCAGAAGCTCAAAAGTATCCCGAAAGAATAGGCGAGCGCCTGCAGCATCGTGCCGCCTCTGCTCTCTCGCGCCGCTTTGGCGAAGCTCAGAATCTTCAGCCCTATCACGGGGAAGACGCAGGGCATGAGGTTGAGTATGAGCCCTCCCGCAAAGGCCATGAGGAGCAGCGCGTACGCGCTTGTCTCTTCCTCCACTGCGGCGGCCGCGGGGTTTTTAAGCTCTATTTCCAGCTGCGTTTTTGCTGGCACGCAGCTTGTCTGCGTGCATTCAAGCCAGAAGGCGCGGCACTTGATAAGGTAGCCCGCCTTCGTGAGTTTGTCCGGCGTTTTGAGGGCGAAAGTTATTGTGGCGGAATTCTTGTAGCCCTCAAAGTCCGTATCGTTTTCGAAGAACTTTTTGGGCCTGTCCCAATGTTCGGAAATTATGCTGAAGCCTGCGGGAAGGTCGAAATCAATGCGCGTGGGGAGGCCGACTGCGGGCGCCTCGCTCGAATATATGTGCATGCCTTCGGGTATGGTCAGCGTGACGTCGAGCTCCACGATTTCGTCCGCCCTTATGGCGGGAGAGTCTGTGGACAAAACCGCCTTCACCGACGGCGACGGAGCCGCCTGCGCAAAGACATCCGCAAGGCATGAGATAAGGAGTACAAACAGATATGCCGATTTTTGCATGCCCGCATACTTTAAATATATTGACAAAGCGTCAAATAATAAAGACTGTGAAGCCGCAATATATCAATTCAGGAGTTATAATAATGGCAGGCTTATCGGCATTGGGGAGTTTTCTTGCGAACGACATCGGCATAGACTTGGGGACAGCCAACACGCTCGTTTTCGCCAAGGACAGGGGCGTGATAATCAGCGAGCCCAGCGTCGTCGCGGTCAACACCATCACCAAGAAGGCCATAGCCGTGGGCACAAAGGCCAAGGAGATGCTCGGCAAAACGCCCGGAAACATAACGGCACTGCGCCCCATGAAGGAGGGCGTCATTGCGGACTTTGAAATCACCGAAACCATGCTGCGCTACTTCATTGAGAAGGCCGGCGGCAGCAGGATAAAGGCGGTTGCGCCGCGCGTCGTCGTGGCGGTTCCTTCCGGCATAACGGAGGTTGAAAGGCGCGCGGTGAAGGAAAGCGCCGTGCGCGCGGGAGCCCGCGCCGTGACTTTGGTTGACGAGCCCCTCGCCGCGGCAATCGGCGTGGGCCTGCCAACTTTGGACCCGACGGCCAGCATGATAGTTGACATAGGCGGCGGCACGACGGAAATAGCCATAATCTCCCTCGGCGGCGTGGTGTACTCCAAGAGCCTGCGCATAGGCGGGGACGAAATTGACAACGCCATAGCCCAGTACATGAAGCGCGCCTACAACCTGATGATAGGCGAGCGCACGGCGGAGCAGATAAAGATAAAGATAGGCTCCGCCTTCGCGCTTGACGAGGAGCTTTCAATGGAGGTTAAGGGGCGAGACAGCGTTGCGGGCCTTCCGAAGACTTTGACTATAACCTCGAAGGAAATCCGCGAGGCGCTTGACGACACCTTCAACCAGATGACCGACGCCATCAAGGAAACGCTTGAGCACTGCCCGCCGGAACTCGCGGCGGATTTGGTGGACAGGGGCATAGTGCTTGCGGGCGGCGGCGCCCTCATCCGCAACCTCAACCTGCGCATTTCGGACGCCACGTGGCTGCCCTGCTTCACCGCGGACGACCCCTTGCGCGCGGTAGCCAACGGAACCGGCATATACCTGCAGAACATGCATCTGTGGGAGTCGTAATCGGGGTCGCATAATTGGATGCAAAACTTAAGAAGAGCCTGAGGAACGCCGCCGTATTCGCGGCGCTCTTTCTCTTTTGCCTCTGCGGTCCGGAGCTTTTCCGGAATTTCGCGGGCGGCATGTTCACGGAATTCCGCGCGCCCATAGACTCCGTATCCTCGCACCTGAGCGACCTCGAAAAGTTCTGGCTTCTCCACAAGAATTCCAAGCGGGACCTCATAGAGGCGGGGCGCGATTTGGCGCGTTTGAACGCTTCGTACCAGCTGAAGATACAGGAGAACGACGCGCTAAAAGACCAGATAGGCCGCTATGAAAAAATCATGGGCTTTCCGTCTTACGAGAAGTACAACATGGTCGTGGCGCGCGTTGTGGAGAGGGATTTGAACGCGTGGTGGCAGCACATAGTGGTGCGGCGCGGCTCCGCCGACGGCATAAAAGTCGGTTACGCGGCCATATATTCGGGCGGCGTCGTGGGCCGCGTTAGGGAGGTGAATTTGAACACCAGCGTCATAGAGCTTGCGAGCTCGCGCAACTTCCGCCTGGCCGCCCGCTTTGAGGGCGACGAAAACCCCGTCATATACCAGGGGGCGGGCGCGCTCACCTTCCACAACCCGCAGGGCAGGGTTTCCGACGTCTCTTCAAATTTGTACGTCTCCGCGACCTCCCCGCGCCGCCTTGTCACTTCCAGCCTCGCGGGCTCGTTTCCGGACAACATCACCATAGGCGAAGTGTACGAGCTCAAGATGGACGCCGCGGCGATTTTCAAGGAGGGCAGGGTGAATTTGAGCGGCGCGCTTTCCAGCCTGCGCGAGGTTTCAATACTCGTCCCCGTTACGGACGTCGGGGCGGAAAAGAAGGAGTAGCGCGCCATGTTCAGCAGGCCCTTTGACATACGCATACCTATAGTGCTCCTCCTGAACCTGGCGTTCATTTTCATGCTTTACGCGGCCAATTCCATGCTTGCGCCGTTCTCGCTTTACCTGGCCATCCCCGCTTTGTTTCTCATACTTCCGGCGAGCTTTTTGAATTTCGGAGCCTGCATGGCCATCATAGCCGTCTGCGGTTTTTTGTGCGAGGCCTTCACGCCCGTGCGCGCGGGGCTCACGCCAGCCCTCTGGCTTCTTGCGGGGCTCTTCGCGCACCTTGCGCGGCGCAGGTTCAGGAACCCGAGCTACGTCTTCCTGCTCGCGGTTTTCGAGACGGCGAACGTGTTTCTGCTCGTCTGCTACGCCTTCTTTTTTCCGATGGGCGAGGGCGACGTTTCGGAATACCTTTCGAGAATGGCCGTCGACGCTGGCGTTTCGGTTCTCGCGCTTGCGGCGCTTGTGCCCTTCACGGTGGCATTGGGAAAGTCCGCCTTCAGGCTTGCGGGCATAGACTTGGATTTCTACGGGCGGGATGACTCATGAAGGGCGCGGGCATAGAAACCTACACGCGCACGAACAGCCGCCTCGGGATATTCTACATTCTGTTTCCCGTGATGGCGCTGATACTGCTCGCCGCGCTCGCCTACAAGCAGGTGGCCCTGCACGACATTTACACAAAGAAGGCCGAGCGCCAGACGCTGCGCAGGATAGTGACCCCGGGCGCGCGCGGTGACATTTACGACCGCAACGGCAAAATCCTCGTGGAAAACGAGGCGCGCTTCTCGGCCGTCGTATATTTCAACGACATCCGCAAGGAGTTTCGCGAGGAATACTCGCGCCTGAGAAAGGCGGCGAAGGCGGCGCACGAGGCCACCGGCTCCGAGGAGCGCTTCAGGTTTGACTCCGCGCCCAACGAGGTCCTCGCAAGAAGCAACGTGCTCCAGCGCTACATAGACCAGGTCAACAAAATTTTAAGGAGCGACTACCGTCTTGAGAACATAGACTTTCAGCGCCATTTCAGCGAGAACAGGCTGCTTCCTCTTCCGATAATCGAGGACCTTTCGCACAAGCAGCATGCGATTCTCGCGGAGCGTTTGAGCGTGGACAGCCCCGTGCAGATAGTTTCATACACCTGCCGCCGCTACCCCAACGGCGCGAGCGCCGCGCACGTCTTGGGCTACGTCAGCAACGCCTTCGAGGAGCTCGTGGAGGACGCGCCAGGGCAGGATCTGATGACGTTTTTGCAGGTCGGCAAAGTGGGCAAGACGGGCTTTGAAAAGGCGTTTGACGCGGAGCTTTCGGGCAAGAGCGGCGTGGAAATCTGGGTGGTTGACCAGGGCGGCTTCCTGTATGACAGCCTGCTCTCCGTCCCCGCTCAGAAGGGGCGCAGCATGTACTGCTCCATAGACGAGGACCTGCAGCTTGCAGCGGAACGCGCGATGGGCGAAAAGAAGGGTGCGGTCGTCGCGCTAGACGTCAAAACGGGTGAAATCCTCACCATGGTCAGCGAGCCTTCGTACGACCCCAACAGCCTCGTTCCCAGAATGTCCAAGGCGGTGAATGACGACATCGTCGCGCGCGGGGCCTGGCTCAACAGGGCCACGCAGGGGCTTTATCCGCCCGGATCGACATTCAAAATCGTGACCGCCTGCGCGGGCCTGATGACGGGCGTCATAGACCCGTCCACGGAAATTGAATGCACGGGCGGGCTGAAAGTGGGCAACAGGATGTTCCCGTGCATGAGCAGGTGGGGGCACGGAAAAGTGAACCTCGAAAAGGCCGTTGCGCAGAGCTGCAACGTCTATTTTTACAAGACGGGCCTTGAGGCCGGCATCAACGCGATTTCCGAAACCGCCAAAGACTTCGGGCTTGATTCATCCCCTGGCATAGAGCTTTCCGAAAACGCGTGGCGCGGCAGCGTCATAGCCACCCCCGCCTTCAAGAAAAGGAAGCGCGAATGGGAGGGCCCGTGGAACGGAGGAGACACCTCCAACGCCAGCATAGGGCAGGGCTACATGCTGCAGACCCCGCTGCAGATGGCCTGCATGACCGCGTCTTTTGCCCGCAAACAGACGCGCACGCGCGCCAGCATAATCCACGACCCCATGCGCGACGTTTCCGGAAGCTACCACGGCGGAGAAAAGCTCAACCTTTCGCCCGAAGGCTACAACGCGATTGTGAAGGGCATGATGGGCGCCGTCGAGTACGGCACCTGCCGCCGCGCCAAGGTCGACGGCGTGAACGTCGCGGCAAAGTCCGGCACGGCCGAAGTCCGTGTTGAGGGCCGCCCGCTCGCCCTCGCCTGGATGGTCGCCTTCGCCCCCGCCGACAACCCTCAGATAGCCATCGCCGTCATGATACCAGGCGAGGAGCCCGGCGAAGTCGGCGGCGGCAAGACTGCGGGGCCGGTGGTCAAGGCCGTGTTTGAAAAATACTTTTCCAAAGACTGAGTCAAATGTCTTGAAAATAATCATGCAGCCGCATTGCGTATGCTGTCGGCATATTTCATGCGAGCGAAGACGACCCCCGCATATATAATTCCTCCCTGCTGCGGGCATGGGGTGCGCGGCTCTCAGGGTATTAGGATATTCTTTTTTGTATAAATATAAGCACCTTGTGAAAATTGTAAAAAATCGTTATATTTATATATCTATATATTAGCAAATTACGAGTTATTTTGCGGATTTTTTGGGTTTTGTTAAATGTATGTAACTGTACATTAATATATTATCTCATTTGAGTTTTGGGGTAAAGAATTACATTTTTTTGTGTTAAAAAGATTGACTTTTTTGGCCAAAATACTTATTTGTTGTGCAGTTGAAGAAAGGAAAATATGAACATGCGCGCTAAAATATTTCTTCTCTTGTGCTTCGCCTTCGCGGGGCTGGCGGTTCGCGCCGTCGCGCAGGAGTCGTACAACTTCGGCTGGAACACTTCCGCGGCGAATGCGTTTCAAATAAAAACCGCGCAGGGCGGCAACACTTTCAGCGTGTTGAAGGACGCCTCCATAACGTTCAGTGTCGATAAGATTTCCTCCCTCTCCGCGCCGATTTCATTCGGCGTATACACCTTTGACGCTTCAAACAACGTCATCTCCCTTTCGGTGTTCGACAACCTTAGCGCGGGCGATGTCTTTTCCGTGAATTTCGGCCAAGGGGACAATGTGGCTTTCTGGCTGAACGTCGACGGTATCACGACCGATACGCGCGCGCCCGGCGGCGGCTTTTACTCCGGACAGATGGGGGATTCGCAAAGCTTTCTTGCGCAGTTCCACGTTGTCGACGGAGACTGGTCGAACTATTGGAACACCGTCATAAGGGCGTCGGGCGGGGCGCCAGTGCCGCAGGGAACGCCTCTGCCCGGGCTTATTTCCACTCTTGTTCTATGCTGCGCAGGGGTTGGCGCGGCGCTGGCATTGCGCCGGCGCCATGCCTGAACGGCTTTTCGGAACCCTCCCTCTCCTTTGGTATGCGGCGCACGCCCTCCCGGAATGTTTGCGCGCACGCATGTTCTTATAGGCTTGCAAGTGAGCTGGACGACAACGAGTAGCATTTGGGGCGAATCTGTAATTTTCTGCAAATTTTTTTTGGAAAGTTTGACTTTTTTTTAATTATCTATCCGATGCTTTCAGAAGAAAACATATTACACCTTCAAACCTGTGTTTCGGCGAATATTTCCATACTTCCTGCTAGCTTGCGTGGCCGCTTTGGCCTACGTCAAATGCGTCGGTTTGGGCTCCGGTCCCAGCGAGAGGATATTTCTTCTGCACGGCGACGGCGCCGGATATCACATGCAGACGCTCTCAAATTCCACGCTGCGTTTTTTCTTCGGCGAAAACGGGCGAGGCGGCGTGCCCGGCAGTTTCGGCGTCTACACCTTTGATTCCGAAGACAATGTTTTGGTGGAGCGCATATTTAGAAACATTAAGCCCGGCGACGTCTTTGACGCGAATTTTTCAGAAGGGCAGAATGTCGCCTTCTGGTTTGAGTTTGGCGGTGTTGTGACGGATTTGCGCAGCGTAAAAGACGGCGGCTATTCCGGAGCCCTCATGAGTCCGTACCTTTTCCGGCTCGCCATGGATTCCGACGACGGGGCCGAAACCCCTTACGGCGGCGCCGAGATATTTGTCGCGCCAAAAAACAAAACCACCGTGCACCTGCCCGAGGAGCGCTCCCCGCTTCTCGGCGCCATATTGACCGCCCTCCTTGTCCTGAGCGGATTCGCGGTTGCGCTTTATTCGGCGAGGATGAAGATAGGCATGATGCTCTCTTCCGCGTATCTGAAGTACGCAAACAAGAACAAAGAAGACAAGTTTTAACGCCGCTGCGCCTGGCGTTCCGTATTTGCCCCGTACCCGGCGGAGGCGGCAAAATTTTTTCACGCTGCGCCGTACGCTCCGGCGTCGCGCCTTTTTGCGCATAGGCTCCGGGACGCTTTTGTTTTAATTTGGCGTTTTATGCGGCGTTATCCGGAAGCAAAACGCCGCCGGCTGCAGTATATGAAAAAAGACCGCATTTGATGCGGCCATTTTTTTGAATGCTCTTCCGGTCGAGGATTTGGATATGCCGTCAGTTTTGCGGCGTTTCCGCTTCCTTGGGCGCTGCGGGGATGGGCTCGGGCCTTGCGGCAGCGTCCCTGTCAGCGTCAAAATTGCGCAGGAACACCAGCACGCGCTCCCGCGCGTCTTCAACCGACGGCTCGGCAGGCGTTACGATCTGGTAATGCCTCCACATCTCCTGCTTGTTCTGGGAGAACCTGAACTTCGTGAAGTCCCCCGTCGAGGAATTGCTGTTTGAGAAGAAGGAATAAGCCGCGAAATGCTCGCCAATGAGGTCCAGCTCCACTTCGTTCACCTGTATCTTCCGCGTCGGCGATATCTGCATGTATATCTGCCTTGACGCGCGCACCTCAAAGCCCGCGCTCTCAAGGCATATCCCTATGGGGTGTATGTTGGAAATTTTACCGACCTGCAGTGCCAGCAGGTTTATGTTGGAAGTGGTGTTGTAGTAGCTTCTGCGCTCCACCACGGGGCAGCCCGTGAAAAAGCGCTCGTCGCTGTCGCTTTTGGGGACCTCAATGCCTATCCAGTCTCCGGATTTCATCAGCGAGGTGTCAAGCGCGAAGGGGTCCGCAGTCTCAAGAGTCTGCATGCTTATCTTGGCGTAGAGCACCGCCGCAAAGACGCACGCGCAGAAAATCATATTCGATATGCGCGGGTAGTGCCCAACTATCAGCGTGCGTATGGACCAGAACGAGAAGAACGCGACGCCCGCGAGGACTTTCATCGCGAAATACGAGATCTTTTCGTCCGCGCCTATGTGCAGGTAATAGTCAAGCCAGTACGAGAGCGAGGGGCAGGTTGCCACCGCGAAAAATATGGTCGGAAACTGCGATACGAAAACCCTGCGCCCGAAGCGGAACTCCACCCCCAGCGCGAATATGGCTATGCCCAGCAGCACCCCCGCCGCGTTTATCCCCAGCGCGAGGGAGGCCATCCAGCCCAGAACGCACACGGCCATGGCGATGTAAAGCAGGGCGCGCTTTGTGTAGATTTTGTCCCTTATGCCCGCGCGCCGGCGCACCATTTCGGAGGCGACGATGAAGACGGGCAGGGCCAGCCAGATGTAAATGTCATCGCGCTCAAGCGGGGAATATTTCCACACCGAGAGCATGTAGGGAAGCTTGACCAGAAAGGGTGCCGCGCAAAGCGCGAAGAGGAGGTTTTTCATCCAGCCTTTCATTCGGCCGCCTCCTTCCTGCCGAAGATTTCGCCGACGCCGATGAATATAACTATCACCACCGCCACCGTCGCTATCCCGAGGCCCGTGTGCACCTCGTCCGACAAAAACACGTCCCCGTACGAGTGCGCGCCCCAGAGCGTAATAACGAGGCGGAGTATGTTGGCGAAAAGTATTATTGGCAGTATCGTCGAAAAATGGACGATTTTCACCAGCGTGTTCCTGTGCATGAATGTCACGCATATCCAGCCCACAAGAAGCATGCTTTCAAGCTGTTCTATGCCGCTGCACGCCGTTGTTATGGCGATTTCCACGCCGTCTATGGTCATCATCGTGCCCGAGGCCGACGCCGATATGCCGAAGATCCAGAGGATTTCCGCCGCCGCCTTTGCGCCCATCACGCGCATTGGGTAGCTCACGTACTGGTGGAGATGCTCGCAGTTGGGCACGGCCAGCATCCATATCAGGACGGGAATTATGGCGTACTTAGTCATGCCGAAGTTCCCAAAGAAGAGGGCGCATGAAAGAACGAGAAGGGCGGCCGTCACGTTTATATAACCCTGCTGAGAGAAGAAAAAGCTGGAGAGCAGGATTATCCCCGAGGCTATCCTCACCGCCGTTTTCGGATAGGGGCTGCGGGCATTTTCGGAAAGAAGCCCGGGCAGCAGCACCGCGAGGCCCAGGGCCCAAAGAGCCAGGGCGGACTCAAGCGAGGAGGAGTGCGCGGCGTCCCAAAGCCCCATGCACAAAGCGGTGAGCACCGCCAGCGTTGAAAGCGGCGAAAGCAGGCGGAGGTTTTTCAGAAGGTTATTTTGCATCTGCGGGTGCCTTCTTCTCCTTCTGCGCCTTTTCGTCGTCATTGAGCTTCTGCAGAAGCTCCTTGGCCTTTGCGTCTTCAGGCGAGAGGGAGATTATCCTTTCAAGCGCGGAGCGTTTCTGTATTGCGCTCTTTGCGCTTTCCTCCTCCGCGTAGAGGGCCCTGATGAGAAGGGCCTTTGTCTGCGGATTGCTGAAGGCGAAAAGCGCGCGCTCAAGATTGGTGATGCTCTCGGCGTACTGCATCCTTTCAAAAAGAAGCCTTCCGAGGGTGTGCAGCGCGTTGGCGTCTTTCGGGTCTATCCTCACGGCTTCGCGCGCGGTCATCGTGGCGTCCTCAATCTGTCCGAGGGAGAACTGCGCCTGCGCGAGCGCCACAAGTATGTTCTTGTTGTAGGGGACGGCCGCGGCGAGCTCCTTGAGTATCCTGGCGGATTCCTCGACGTCCCCCTTGGGGCCGTTCGAAAGCAGCATTGCCAGCTGGAACTTAAGGTTGGCCGAGGAGGTCTTTCTCACCGCGTCTTCAAGCGTCTTGCGCGCGGCGGGGATGTCTTTCATTGCGAACTGGACGCTCGCCGTCTGCGAGTAGAGGCTTTCCACTTCCGGCGTGAGGACGATGGATTCCTTCAGGTATTTGAGCGCGCCTTCAAGGTCGTTGTTGAGCTTTGCGCGTTCAGAGCGAAGGGCGAGTGCGAGCGACTTTTTGAGCGCCGCGTCCGAATTTTCCAGCGTTGCTGCGACCTTTTCGAACTCCGCGTCCATCTTCGAGTTTATGAAGAAGAGGCCGGCCTCTTCGCCCACGAGGGTGGAGGCCTTTGACGCCTCGAAACTCTTAAGGTAGAAATCTTTTGCGTCTTCCGGCCTGCTGAGCATGACGCAGGCGCGCGCCGCAAAGAGCATGGCCTCCGCGTCGGCAGGGTCAACCTTCAGGCGCGCTTCGGAGAGCTCCAGCGCGGTCTTGCCGTCTTTCATGTTGAGCGCGGCTATGCAGCCGACGACGTATGCGGATTTCTCCGTGGGCACGGCGTTGAGCACGTTGTTGGCCTCCGTGAGGGCGGCCTTGAAATTCCCCTCGGAAAGCGAATGCTTCATCTTGACGGCGTTGGCCGGCGGGTTGAGGGGGGATATCCTGAGCACTGCGGTGTAAAGCGCCTTGCTGTCCTGGTGGTTTTTAAGAAGCGGCGTGATGGCGTTTGCTATGTGCAGCTTGGTCTGCTCTGAAATTTCATTGGGCAGGATTGCGTCGGCCGCGCGGGCGACCGCGTCGGGGTCTCCGCTTTCTATCGCGCATTTGACGTCGAGAAGCTTTGCCGACGTCCTCGTGCTGAAAATGCCGGAGAGCTTGAGGGCGGCGTGCGCGCGCTTCCAGTCGTCCTTCGTGCCCGCCTCAAGCGCCTCGAGGTAGTATTTGAGGGAAAGCATGTTCTTGTTGTTGCTGTCTATCTGCGAAATCAGCCCGATCAGAATCCTGCCGTTGCGCTGGCTGTACGCGAGCTCCGCGCATTCTATGAGTATTATCGGGTTGTAGCGCTGCAGCTGGGCGGCAAGGTAGAATTTCTCCACCGCCTCCGCGCCCTTGTTCTGCGAGAGGAGGATTTTCCCCTGGAGGATGTAGCGGTCTCCAAGCGTGATGAGGTGGCCTTCATCCATCTTGTCAAGCTGCTCCGAGGCCGCCTCAAGCTTGTTGTCCGCGAATTCGGCAATGGCCAGCGCGAGGTGCGCATAGTTTTTCTCCACTCCGGCCTTCGGGCTTTTCAGGATGTTCTCAAGGGCGTCCCGCGCGACGGACCTGTTTTTGTCGAAAAGATTGGAACATGCCTCAAGAAGGGCTGGGTACTGCGAGTTTTTGTCAAAAGTCTTGCTGATCTCATCGGCGACGGCGGGCGTCTTTGCACGCAGGAAGACGAGGGCCACGTTGAACTTGATTTCGTCATTAAGCGAGTTTTTGTCGGAAAGGGTGGAATATCTGCCCCGCAAAATTTCATCCGCGCGGGTTATGGCGAGGGCCTCGTAGTACTTCTGCAGGGGCGCCTTGTCAAGCGGGTTGAGGGTTGCCGCGCGCATCCAGAAATACGCGGCGTCCTTGTAGTTCGTCTTGTTCTCGGAAAGTTTTGCGAGGGCCAGATAGGCCTCTTCACAGGACTGGTCCTTGCTTATGATGTCAAGGTATATGTTGAAGGCCTTGACCTTGTCGGGCACGGCCATTGCCTCGCGGGCCTGCGCAAGCTTGCTCGACGTGTTGTCATGAATCAGGGAAAAATATACCAGTGCGGCTATGGTCGCAATTGGCACCAGCAGGGCCAGTAGTGTGAGCGCCAGGCGCAGCTTGCTTAGTTTTTTGGTTTGCTTGTTTTGCATGGTGGATTTTTACCGCAATAAAAAATGAATGGCTGTTCGAAAAATACCAGAAAATATTCTTTCGGGAGATACCGCCGGCTCTCCTTCAAAAATCCGTTTTTTCCGTTTGGTTTGTTCCTTTAGAAGAGGATAGGAAATATCTTATCGGTATTTTTTCAAGCTTTTGTTTGAAAAAACGGGATATTTCAAGGGGCGGTGCAAATAAGAACGGCGACACCGCATAAAATAATACGGAATCGGCGCCTGCAATTCCTCTCGGCTCCATGCCATCCCCGAGGGGCGCAATGCTCCGCGGCGCCTTTAAGCGGCCTTGCGCCTTTTTCTTCGCCTCATCAGCAGCGCCCCTGCGGCAATGGCGCCGACCGCCGTCGTGGCGATTACTCCGGGCATGGGCTGGCCCGCGGGCGCGGGTATGGAGAGCCTGAACTGGACGCCGTTGTTGTTGCCCGTTAGCTTCAGGTTGAAGCTTTCGTAGCCGTTTTCCGCGTCAAAGCCCATGCTTGAAAGGTTGTAGCCGTCCTTTTTTGAAAAATCGTCCCCGTATATTATGCCCTGTCCCGCGTGCTTGGTGTAAAAGCTTATCACATCGCCGGTATTAAGGCCGGTGATTGTGAAAGTCCCTCCCTGCGAGGCGTCTATGGCTATGAGCTCTCCGCGCTGGCCCGTTGCGGGGTCATACTTGTAATAGCCGAAGCTCTTGTTGCCGCCGAAATCCCTAGTGATTGTGAGGGTGAGGTCCGTATTGCCCGTGACAGTAACAAAGCCGTTGCCCGAAACAAAATCGGCCCGCGCGCAAAGGACTGCCAGCGCGGTCAGTATGACTGTTGTTATGAGCTTCTTCATCTTGCGGAGATACACCTCCCCTATATCGTACACTAGGTCTAACACTTCGCGTTCTGTCAATAAAAAACGTTGATGGCTTTAAATTGGATGAATTAAAATATATTGAAAAAGTGGGCGGAATATGCCCTCATAGACACACCCGTTTGAATATGAGCAAGCCCTCTTCCAATTTGAAGTTCAATATTTTCCTGATAATCTTGGGCGTCATCTGCTTTTCGTTCTTCTTCCATGCCGAATTGCAGGACGCCGCGGGAGGCATGGCTTCCGAGATAGAGCAGGCCGTTTCGGAAGTTGCGGACAATGTGTCCGAAAAGGCGGCCGGCGTTGTGGAGAAGGCCGCGGCCGCCGTGGAGAAGGTGGACAAGGGCGCGGGGCTGGCCTCTTTGGCTAACGCCGCGGTTTCAAGCGTCCAGTTCAAAAGCGGCGCCTTCAAGCCCGACCCAAAAATCGACGTCCCAATCAGGGGTGATTTGCGCGTGGAAATTATCGACGAAAAGACGATATGCATAGCCGCGGCGTACAACAATTTCATCAAGGAGCGCTTCAAGGTGGAGTGCGGGAGTTTCACCAAGACCGTTGACAAGGCCGCCGCGAGCGTTCCCGGCTGGGTCACCAACATCTCCTACAATACCCTCGGCGCGGAGATGATTCTGAAATACCGGCCCGTCATCGCCAAAGCCGCGCAGGATTACGCAGCCTTTGAGCTGTCGGAAAACATGAAGCTTGCCGAGGGGGGATACTGGATACTGCCCACGGGGCAGGCGGCCTTCCCCACCACGATGAAGCTGCCGGAGGGCGACAAATTCACGAACAACGCGGAAGTGGCGCATTACACGTATCTGAAACTCGCCGACCCCCTGAAAAGCGGCGAAACATACACCGTTAAGAACCCGCTTGGCCAGGAGCTGAGCTTCACTTTTGACGAAAGGAAGAACATCAGCGGGGCAATCAAGGTCAACCAGGTCGGCTATTCGCCGTCGGCAGGCAGAAAATACGCGTACGTCGGAATGTGGCTTGGCACTCTTGGTCCGCTGGAAATTTCCGCGCGCAGCTTTGAGCTGGTGAGCGAAAGCACGGGCGGCAAGGTTCTCTCGGGCCGGCTTGAGCCGAGGCGGCCCGACCCCGTCTACTCCTCAGGCGCGCCCTTTACGGGGGAAAAGGTCTTTGAAGCCGATTTTTCGCAGTTCAAGGGCGAGGGCGTCTTCCATATCTACGTGGAGGGCATAGGGCGCTCGGAGAGTTTTGAGATATCGAACAACGCAATCGGCGAAGCCTTCTACATCCATGCCAAGGGCCTTTACCACAAGCGCTGCGGCATAGCCAAGGAGCATCCGTACACGAACTGGACTTCCGGCGCCTGCCACCTGAAAACTTACCGCAGTAATTTTCCCCCCAACAACGGGGACTACAAGGCCGACGAAAAAAACAGGCCGGACGCCGGCTTTTTTGACTCCGACGGCAAGCAGGTCACCGCCCACCACTTCAAGCTAATAGAGCTCAACCAGACGCAGATTGTTGAGGAGGGCGTCTTCGGCGGCTGGCATGACGCCGCGGACTATGACCGCCGCCCATACCACTACGAGGTCGTTTGCGGGCTGCTCTCCGCCTACATCTTCAAACCGGAAAATTTTACCGACGGACAGCTGAACATTCCCGAAAGCGGCAACGGAATCCCCGACATTATCGACGAGGCGATATGGGGCATGGAAGTCTGGTACAGGGCGCAGAGGCCCAACGGCGCGGTCGGCGGCTGGATAGAGGCTACGAGCCACCCGAAGGAAATGGTCCCCGAAAAGGACAAACAGCCGTACTTCCTTTCGGCGGCGACAATGGAAAGTTCCATGCAGTACGCCGCGCACGCGTCCATGCTGGCGCTCGCGCTCAAAACTGCGGGACAGGTGGAGCTCTGCAAAAAGTGGACCCTTTCCGCGCAGAAGGCTTTTGAATTTGGCTCAAACCCCGCAAACAGGTTCATCCAGACATACAAATACCCGAAGGCTACGAAGGAGAAAAACCCTCCGATTGTGGAAATTACCTATAAGGAAAAGCCCGTCGCCCCCGCGGAGATGGTGTTCAAGGCCGCCTTCAACCTGTGGGTTCTGACCGATGACGCCGCCTACATCTATGCCTGCAAAAAAATAGAAAAGGAAATGCCGGAGAAATTCAAAGGCATATTCTGGTGGCTGGACCAGCTCTACTTTTCCGAGTACATCAGATACGGCAGGAACGTCGCGGGGCTTGAATCCCTGCGCAAGGAGTTTGAGCGCATCATGCTGCTCTTCGG
>JAVBSZ010000014.1:0-7013 GCA_031556415.1 Opitutales bacterium
AATCAAGCGCGACGGAAAAATCGCAAAGTCGATTTCCGAGGCGCTCGTCGGCCTCGAACAGCGTTTGGACTTTCTCTCAAAAGTGGGGCTTTCCTACGTCGAGTTGGGGCGCGAGTACGGCACGCTCTCCGGCGGGGAATCCCAGCGCATAAGGCTTGCAACCCAGCTTGGCATGGAACTTGTGGGCGTCACCTACGTCCTCGACGAACCCAGCATAGGCCTGCACCCGTCGGACAACGAGATGCTCTTCAACGCTCTTGAAAATCTGCGCGACCGCGGCAACACGCTCGTCGTGGTGGAGCACGACAAGGATGCTATCATGCGCAGCGACCACCTGGTGGAGCTAGGCCCCGCGGCGGGCGAGCACGGCGGAGTGCTGATATTTGAAGGCACCGCGGAGGCCTGCGCGAAGGCTAAAAAAACCCTCACCGGAAAATACCTTTGCGGGGAGCTGAAAATTTCAAACCCCAACGGCGCCCTGAAGCCGGACGGCAGGGTCATAAAAATCAAGGGCGCGTCTGAAAACAATCTCAAGAATATCGACGTTGAAATCCCCGTCGGCCTCATGAGCGTTGTCTGCGGCGTGAGCGGCTCGGGCAAGAGCACGCTTATAAACGAAATTCTTGCCAAACAGGCGGCATTCGACCTCAACCGCGCAAAGGAAATCAGCGGAGCTCACAAGGGCATAGAGGGCCTCAAGCATTTCGACAAATGCGTGCGCGTTGACCAGTCTCCGATTGGCCGCTCTCCGCGCTCAAACCCGGCGACGTACACAAAGCTTTTCGACCTGCTGCGCGAGCTGTTTTCCAAGGCTCCCGTCGCCAAAGCGCGGGGATACAAGCCCGGGCGCTTCAGCTTCAACGTCAAGGGCGGGCGCTGCGAGCACTGCCAGGGCGACGGCTCCATAGAGCTGGACATGCAGTTCCTCGGCAGCGTGTACGTGAAGTGCCCCTCATGCCACGGAACGCGCTACAACCGCGAAACACTGGACGTTCTTTTCAAAGGGCTGAACATCGCGCAGGTTTTGGATTTGACCGTGGACGAGGCGCTGGAGCTTTTCCGCGCTCAGGTGAAAATCCACGAAAAGCTTGAGACGCTACAGGCCGTGGGCCTGGGCTACATCAAGCTCGGGCAGGCGGCCACGACTCTTTCCGGCGGCGAGGCGCAGCGCATCAAGCTTTCGCTTGAACTCAGCAAGCGCCAGCAGGGGCGCAGCCTTTACATACTCGACGAACCCTCGACGGGTCTGCATTTTGACGACATGGCAAAGCTCATGGCCTTGCTCTTCAGATTGCGCGACGCGGGCAACACCATAGTCGTCATAGAACACCATCCGGACTTCATCAAGAACGCGGACCACATTATAGAGCTTGGCCCCCACGGCGGCGAGCACGGCGGCGAACTCGTATTCTCAGGCACCTACGCCCAGCTTAAAAAGGCCAAGACGCTGACCGCGAAGTTTGTCTAGAGGATATTTTGAAATCTTTAAATCAGTTTATTCGTTGCGACAATTTTTGATGACTTAGGCGCAATGATTTTGGATGAGAAATTCATACGCAAAAAAGCCCCGCGGTGGGAGTGTACAAATTAGTACATGACCAGTGCGGGGCTTTCGCGGCGGATGGATTTATCGCCGAAAGCATTCGCCTAACGGCGGGCTTGCATCATGAAGCGCAATATGTACCAGAAGAGAAGGGCAATCGCCGCAAAAAGACCGAGGGCCGCCGCAACGTACTGCGTGTCGTTATACTCGTGGATGAGTGCGCTTGTCTGGTAAAGTATCACGCCCGCCGCGAAGAGGATCATTGCGCCGGAAAACCAGAGGCCCAGTTCGAAGCCGAATAGTACTGAACACACAATCAGGCCCAGCGCGATGAAGCTTGTAATAACAAGTATTCCGCGCAGGAATGAAAAGTTCTGGCCGGTGATGAACACCGTCGCGGTAAGCCCGAGCACGAGCGCCACGGTGAGCGCACCCGCGTTGACGATGGCGTCTGGCGCTATCGTGTTGGCGACTATCAGCAGCGGGAGGAATATCACCGCCTCCGCAATCACGTAAAGGTAAAGCCCCGCGTACTGCGTGGAGATGGAAACCGAAGAGAGCGCCCATTTGTTGGCAAGCCATGACACCCCCATGAATGCGGCGAGGACTACCAGCCAGGTTCTGCCTTCCGTCATTTTTGCGGCGAGCTCCACGGCCGGCTGCCAGGTCATCAGAAAGCATTCCAGAACCGCGAAGACAAGCAGCGCCAACGCAAGGTTGATGTAGGTTTTCTTGATGAACTGCGTGCGCACCGCCGCGTATGATTGGGCGCGCCCGAGCGCGTCTTCCCTGTATGAGTATTCGTTCATAATCTTTATATCGTTAAAAATTTTAGGAAATTTATTTGTTCAGGAACCACACCCTGAATTCTGAATTTTCATCCCAGGTTGTTCCGGCGCTGGGGTAGGGCACGAACCTGCGCGTTTTGCCGTCCTGCAGTTTGACGTCGAGCGCGCCTATCGCGCCCTTGAGCTTTGCGGGAACGGCCTCCGCCTTTCCGTCTTTGATGGCGACTGCGGCGTCCTTGTCAAAATCGGGCTCATAGCGCTTGTCCTGCGCGTAGACGTAGGGGCCCTTTTTGAGCGCGACGTATTCCGTTGTCGTGTCCTTCTCAAGCCTTGCGGAGATGTCGAAAACTATCGTGACCACGTCTCCGTTCTTCCATGCGCGGCTGATTGAAAGGTACTCTCCGGCCTTCGCGCCACCCTGATTTTCCCCGTTGACGGAGACTACCGTTTGCGCGCTCCATTCGGGAATCCTGAATTTGATTTCGAAGTTTCCGGAGCCCTTGATTTTGGAAACGCGGATTTTTGCCGTGTTCTCAAAAACGAAATCCGGAGCTTTCATCTCTAGATGGATTTCACCATCCGGAACGCGGAGTGCGGCCTCGCCGCTTTCGTAGAAATTTACGACGGCGCCCTGTTTTGACTGCATGTAGGCGAGGCGCGGCAGCAGGAAGAGTGCGCGCGGGCCGCTGGCAACGCAGCAGTTCATATGCATGTTGCAGTGCTCGGGCGCGGCTTTTCGGAAGCCGTCCATGGGGCTGAAATGCGCCCACCATGTGCCGTCCGCGCCCTGCGCGCCTATCAGCACGTTGTAGGCGTCGCGCTCAATCCAGTTGGCGTATTTCGCGTCGCCGTCCATGCGCAGCAGCTGGGAGCAGAGCTTCATCCACGTGGCCGAGACGCACGTTTCCATCCAGTGCGTGGATTTTTTCGTCTGGTGAGACTTCCCGCCGATCCAGCGCTCGTGCATGGATCCGGAGCCGAGCACCGTGATTTCCGTGTCAAAAATGCTCTGCGCGACGTTCTCCACGGCCTTCTTGTAATCGGCCTTGCCCTCGACCCTGTAAAGTTCGAGCAGCCCTTCGTAGCATGACATCATCTCGTAAGCCTTGCCCCTGCCGTCGTGCCCAAAGTCCGTATCGTGCGGGGTGGGTTTTTTGAACATGTCGAGGATGGGCGTGTTGGCGAGCGCCTTTTCAAGAAGCTTGGGGCCCTTTTCGGTGGACCACTCCTTCACGATGTAATCCGCAAAATCAAGGTAGCGCTTTTCGCCGGTTTCGCGGTATAGAAGAACCATGGGCTCCAAAATGCTGCCTGCGGCAAGCCCGCCCCACCAGTCTATCGCGATGATGCTCTTCTTGCCTTCGCCGTCTCCTATCGCCTCCAGAATGCAGTCGGCATGGGCCTTGAGGGCGTCTAGAACCTTTTTGCCGCCCGTGCGCTCGTATTCCGCAAGCAGGCCGAGCATGACGTACTTTCTTCCCCAGTGGTCCCAGTTCGAAAGTTCGTTTTCCTTTTTATACGTGGTTATTGAACCGTCCGCGCCGCGCGTTGAAAGCAGCTCGCTGACCGCGTAGTCAAGGCGCTTGTCGAGCTTGTCGCTCTTTTGGTAGTCATACGCGAGCTTGGCGGAGGTGAACCATTTGCCCCCGAATTCTATCTGCCAGCGCTTCGTTTCGTTGCGCACTTTGAATGGGCGCACAAGGTCGTCAATATCCCATGAGAGGATGTCGCCTTTCATGCAGGTATCCATGCTTTTGCCGAGCTCTCCCTCCATGCTGACGCGGTAGGGCGGCGCAAAATTGAAGGTGTCTGCCTCCTTTACAGAGACGCCTTCCGCCTGTCTGCAGTACGTGTTGGCGTCTGCGGCGCAGAACGCGGCCGCAAAAACGGCGGTTAAAAATACTCTATTCAAGTTCATAATTGTTTTCCCCATAATCGCGGAAGCCTAGTTTTCATGCGGGGTTTGTCAACTTTCTATTCTTTTTTGCAAAGCTCAAAAAATCCAAAAACTTTTCTCCGTTCAAAAGTTCCCAAAGTAAGTTTGCCAAGAAATCCGTTTCTGTTAGAATGCGCGGGTCCGTCAATGGACGCATTTAAAAACAAAAAAACATCTTAATATGGAAACTCTATTCGACCCTAGCGGGGCTGCGGTGAGCGCGGGTGCGGGCTTTGTCTGCACGCTCATTGCAAGCTCCATGAAATCCTTCCTCAGCATGGCGCAGGAAAGGCAGACCATGCTTCTTGAAATGCTGAAGGTGAAAACTGAAATTGCCGACGCCTCGGCAGACAAGGCCGCCGCGCGCGACGGTGACGCGGGCAAATGGATACGCCGCATGATATACTTCGGCTGCGCCTTCACTATAATCGTGGCACCCTTCGTATTCGCGTTCTTCGCGTCCATTCCCGTGGAAGTCGAGCAGCGCGAAACTTTGGGCGGCTGGCTCTGGGGCTTCGTCCCGGAATGGACGAGCACATCGTTTCACTCCGTCAACGGCTTCTATCTGCCGGACTCAATCCAGCGGGCCTTCATAACCTGCCTGATACCGTTCTATCTGGGTAGGGGAGCTGCGAAGTAAAGCTTTTGCGGAATAAGAAACGGCGTGCAAACGCCGTCTCTGCGTTTTTTGCGGAGGCGGCGTTCCCGCAATTCAGGCAAGTTCGTCGGATGCTTTCTTTGAGGTTTTCACGGAATTTTTTCCGAAGGATATTGCGAAGGTTCCCCAAGTCAGCCCGACGCCGAATGAGCAGAGCAAAACCCTGCCGCCTTTGTCCAGCCTGCCTTCTCGCAATGCGCGCGCAAGCAGGACGGGGGTGGAGGCCGCGCTCAAGTTGCCGACCTTTTCCATGAACATGAACTGCTGCTCTTTGTCCGCCCCGATTTTCTTGTAAATCTGGTCGGTGATAAGCCTGTTGGCCTGATGCAGCAAAACCAGGTCAAAGTCCGATATATCCGCCTCATGCTTTTTCAGCGCGGCGCAAATCTCCGAGGGTATTTTTGTTGTGGAAAACTGGAAGACGCCCATGCCGTCCATCTGCAGATGTTCGTCCGTTGTGCATACGCCGGCGTCGCTCGTTATTTCTTTTTTTGTTGCGGCGCTCTTTGGGAGGCGCATGCCGCCTGCGGGAACCATAAGGCTCTTCCAGCCTGTGCTTTGCACGCCAAGCTCCACGAACTCCAGGCCATTCCTGCCGCCGGATTTTTCAATGGTGAAGGCCGCAGCGCCGTCGCCGTGCAATGTTACGAGCGACCTGTCCTTCGGATAAACGAGCTTGGTTATGGTGTCCGCAAAAACGAGCAGGATTTTTCCACATTGGCCTGATGCAATCAGCCCGTTGGCAACAGTGAGCGCATAGGGCATTGCGGGGCAGCCCAAGGGCATGTCGAAAGCTCCGCAGCTTTTCGGGAGGGAGAGTTTTTCATGCAGCACGTAGGCGCTTGCGGGCAATATATGGTCTCCCGTTTGCGAGACAAAAATAAGCATGTCAAAATCTTCGCGCGCGATATTTTCCGCTTCCAGCATCCTGCGCGCCGCCTCAAAGCCCAAATCAAGCGCCGTGACGCCGGCGGGGGCCACGCGCCTTTCAAGTATGCCTGAAACCCTCGATATGTTGCGCAGCTTCGCCTCTTCAAAAGTTGACGACAAATCCGCATTCGTCAGGTTTTTTGCCGGAAGAACATAGTGCGAGGCGCTGATTTTTGAAAAGGTTTTCACTAAAATACCAAAGTTTTGAGGAATAAAGGAAGCTACTTTGAGCTTCCTTTGTGTCAACGAAATTTAGGCGCTTGGACGGGGCGTCAGTTCACCTTACGAAGTTTGTGAAAATGCGTTCCTCGCTTTCGGGCGCTTCCACCTTGTCTTTGCCCGACTTCAGGAGTTCCATGACCCACGCAAGCCCGCGCGCGCTGCGCTTCAGCGTTTGGACGCCCTCGGGGTCCGCATCCAACTCGGCTTTGTCGCAGCCGTGGCCGACCACCCAGTACTGCGAGGGCGGCCTCAACGTTTCAGCAAGGTCGAGATAATTGTTGAGCTGGTGGAAGACGTCAACGCCTCCGCTGCGCCGCACGACAACGGCAGCGCAGGCAGCCTTGTGCCTGAATTTGTCGCCTGCGGAATAAAAGAGCCTGTCGAGGAACGATTTCATCGTCCCAGGTATTCCCGCGTAATATGTGGGGCAGGCGAGTATGAAGCCGTCGGCCTCGGAGATTTTTCCTGCGGTCTCATTCACGTCGTCGTCCTTGAATACGCAGAGGCCGTGTTCCGCGCAGTAGTTGCAGGCTATGCAGCCATGCACGGCCTTCGCGCCTATGTTCACGGTTTCAGTTTCAATGCCGCGTTTTGCGAGCTCGTCTGCCATGATTTTAATGGCGGATTCCGTGTTGCCTCCCTTGCGCGGGCTCCCGTTTATTGCTATGACTTTCATTTGGCCCATACTTTAAACCTGTCGAAATTCTGCTCAAGACAATTTGAGGCGTATTTTGTATTTGGAATTTGCAAAGCACATTATAAATTATTGAATTTTACGACAGGCGTTTTATCCGTATGAAAATAGTTTTTGCATTTGATTCATTTAAGGGTTCGCTCACTTCGCTGCAGGCGGCGGAGGCGGCGGAAATGGGCGCGCTCAAAATTTTTCCTGATGCGGAGTGCGTGAAAATCCCAATCGCAGACGGAGGAGAGGGA
>JAVBSZ010000105.1:0-6467 GCA_031556415.1 Opitutales bacterium
AGCTGGTCCTCGATGTCGTTTGCGGTGGAATCCAAAGACTCTATCAAAGTGACCTCGTTGCCCTCCTCGCTCAGAACCTGGCAGAGGTACGCGCCCACTTCGCCCGCGCCTACTATAATAACTTTCATAATAATTTATTGTCGCGCAGGCTAACAGACTTCCATCCTTCCTTAAAGCTTTTTTTGCGCACAAACGCCCCCGAATTTGCTTGCGCGGGGATGGAGTTTTTTGGGATTATCAAACGCATGTCGGAGAACAAGAATTCAAAACCGCTGGTCAGCCTGATTATGGGCAGCCTAAGCGACTGGGAAACGATGAAGCACTGCGCGGACATGCTCGACAAATTCGGCATAGCGTACGAACGCAATGTGGCAAGCGCGCACCGCACTCCGGAGAAAGCCATGCAGATCGCCTCAACCGCGAAGGAGCGCGGGGTTAAGGTAATCATAGCCGCGGCCGGCGGGGCGGCGCACCTCGCGGGCGTCGTCGCCGCGCACACGCCCCTTCCCGTCCTCGGCGTGCCCATGAAAGGCTGGGCGCTGGACGGCCTTGACTCCCTGCTTTCAACTGTGATGATGCCGCGCGGAATGCCCGTTCTCACCCTCGCTATAGGCAAGGCGGGAGCGGCAAACGCGGCGGTGGCGGCGCTCCAAATCCTCGCGCTTTCCTGCGCGGACTGCGCCGCAAAAATCGAAAAATTCCGCCAGGACCAGACGGACGAAGTCCTCAATATAAAATTCCCCGAAGAGTAAAAGGCAAAGCCCTTTACCGTAAAAACTTCGTTTTTCGCGACATTGTTTTCGGACTTGCCACGCGCGTTGCCCCGTAATGGCTTGCCTGTGGATTACCCATATATACACGCGCTTGAAGGTCGTAAGATATTTGACTCACCGCGTGCGGCATTAGAAATGAAGCTTCAAAGTCTCTACATTTTGGCGCAATGATTTTCGAAGCATAGCAAGGCGCGAAAAGCATTCGCCAAAAATTAGTCGCCGAAAACGCGTTTGAAAAAGCCCCCGCTTCCCCCGCTGTTTTCCTGCGCCCCCTTGTGGTTGTCGTCCCCGCAGAGCAGGGCGAATTCCTCGAGCTTCTTGAGCTGCTCGGGCGTGAGCTTGCGCGGGACTTCTACGGTCACCTTCACGTAGAGGTCGCCCTTCCTTTCGGAATTGAGAACGGGCATGCCGTGGGATTTTATTTTGAACAGCGTGCCGGTCTGCGTGCCTGCGGGGATGGTGAGCTTCACCTTGCCGTAGAGCGTGCGCACTTCCATAGAACCGCCGAGGGCGGCGAGGGTGAACTTTATCGGAATCTGGCAGAAAAGGTCGTCACCGTCGCGCTCAAAGAATTCGTCATGCGAAACGGAAATTATGGCGTAGAGGTCCCCGTAAGGGCCTCCGTCGCGCCCCGCGTTGCCCGCGCCGCTTTTGCGCAGGCGCGAGCCCGTGTGCACGCCCGCGGGTATCTTAATTTTGACCTCGTTGCGCTCCTTCACGCGCCCGCTTCCGCCGCAGTCCGCGCAGGGGCTTTCAATTGTGCTGCCCGTGCCGCCGCAGGCCGGACATGTCTGGCTGAAGCGTATGAAGCCGTTGCTCTTTGTGACGGAGCCCTTCCCCTTGCAGGTGGCGCAGGTCTTCTTCTGCGTGCCGGGCTTTGCGCCGGTGCCGTCGCAGGTTTTGCAGCCCGCGTAGCGGTTGTACTTGATTGTCTTTTCAACGCCCTTGGCCGCCTCTTCGAGCGATATTCCAAGCTCTATGCGCATGTCGCTGCCGCGCTGCGGGCCGGAATGCTCCTCATGGCCTCCGCCGAAGCCGTTGCCGCCGCCGAAAAAGTCAAAACCGCCGAAACCGCCGCCCCCGCCGAAGCCGCCGTTGCCGAAAATTTCGCTGAAGATGTCGGAAGCGTCCCTGAAGCCGCCGCCGCCAGCGCCGCCGCCCGGGGAGCCCATGCCGCCCTGCTGGAAGGCCGCGTGTCCGTACCTGTCGTAAGCGGCGCGCTTCTGCTCGTCGCTGAGAACCTGGTAGGCGTCTGAAATCTGCTTGAACTTTTCCTCGGCGGCCTTGTCGCCCTGGTTTTTGTCGGGGTGGTATTTGACGGCGAGTTTCCTGTACGCCTTCTTGATATCCTGCGCGCTCGCGTTTTTCTCGACGCCCAGAAGCTCGTAATAATCCTGCTGCGAGGGCATAAGTTATTCCTCCACGCCTTTTGAAACGACGACCGTGGCGGGCCTGATGAGCCTGCCGTTGAGCGCGTAGCCTATGCGCATGACGCCCATCACCTTGTTCTCCGCGTAATCCGCGCTTGGCTGGTGGGCGACGCACTCGTGCTCCTTGGGGTCAAACTCCTCGCCGAGCGGGTTGATCTGCCTGACGCCGAAGTCCTCAAAAGTCTTCACCATCTGCTTCTCCAGCATAACAAAGCCTTCCGCGTAGCCCTTCGTGGCCTCGTTGCCCTGAAGGCCGGCAATTGCGATTGCCAGCGTGTCGAGAGACGGCAGCAGCTTGTCTATAAGCGGGACTATGGCGAACTTCGCAAGCTCGTCCTTCTCGCGCTGCACCTTCCTTTTGTAGGTGTCAAAATCCGCGACGGTGCGCATGTAAAGGTCTCTATTTTTTTCCGCGGCGTCAACGGCGGCGGCAAGCTGCAGCATAATTTCGCCGAGCGCGTTGTCCTCGCCCCCGCATGAGCATTCGGAGCCTGAAGAATTTTCGCAGGCGCATTCGTCGCCGCAGCCACAGGGCTCGTCATCATGGGAGCAGCGGCACTCGTGTTCGCCTTCGGCGTGGTGCGCGCCGCCGCAGCAGCCTTCGTGTTTTTTCTCTTCTTCGTGTTTGTGTTTCTTCTCTTTGTGCATGTCTAAAAAAATGGTAATAAATTATCTGCGGGTTGCTGAAATGAAATAGAGCAGCCACCCAAGGCTTGATACGAAGGCCGCCACGTATGTGAAGGCCGCCGCGTCCAAAGTCTCCTCAACGCCGTCCATCTCGCCCTCGCCTACAAGGCGCAGCGCGCGCAGCTGCTTCTTTGCGCGGGATGACGCGTTGAATTCGACGGGCAGCGTCACCAATTGGAAAAGCGAAAGTATGAGGTAAATAGCAATGCCTATGAGTATCGTAACGTAGCTGTGGAAAAGCAGGAAGCCGCCTATCATCACGATGGGCAGAAGCTGCGAGACGAAATTGGTGACGGGTATGAGGGACATCCTGAGTTTGAGCGGCGCATAGCCCTGCTTGTGCTGTATTGCGTGCCCCGCCTCGTGCGCCGCAACGCCGAGGGCGGCGAGGCTCGTGCCCCTAAAGTTTTCCGAGCTCAAGGCGAGCACCTTGCGCGTCGGGTCATAATGGTCCGTCAGATGCCCTTTGATTTCCGTTATGCGCACGTCGCCTATCCCCGCCGATTCCATGACCGCGGCGGCCGCCTGCGCGCCCGTGATTCCGCTTCTGGAAAGCCTGCGCAGGTTCTTGGAATAGGCGCCGCTCACCCTCATTTGGGCGTAAAGGCCTATGATGACCGGAACGAGTATGAGTATCAAAAAATTCATCTGAAAATTATCGGAAGAATGTGTAAAAAAATTAGGATTTTGCGCGATTTTTTAAAGGGCGCAAAATCCGAATGTTCCTCAAACGCCTACGCCTTTGAAGACGCGTTTTCAGAAGAGCCGGCGCCCTCCGACATCGATGAGTCGTTCTCATAATCCGCGGAGACTTCGCCCTCGCGGTAGCGCACCTTCATGTAGGGCCTGTCCATCACGCCCTCGTACACCTGGCGCGGGCGGATTATCCTCCCCTTCGGGTTTTCGGCGACTTCCTTCCAGTGCGCTATCCATCCGGGCATCCTGCCTATGGCGAAGAGCACCGTGAACATGTCCACCGGAAGGCCTATCGCCTTGAGTATGGTGCCGCTGTAGAAGTCCACATTCGGGTAGAGGTTGCGGTCTATGAAATACGAGTCGCTCAGGGCCTTTTCCTCAAGGCGCTGGGCTATCTCCAAAAGCGGGTCGGAAGTCTTGCGCATCATCACCTTGAAGACCTTTTCGGCGGCCTCTTTGAGGATTTTTGCGCGCGGGTCATAACTCTTGTAAATCCTGTGGCCGAATCCCATCAGGCGCGATTTGCCGGACTTCGCGGCCTCTATGAAGCGCGTGCCGTCATCGCCGTCGCGGTGTATGGCTTCGAGCATCTTTATGACCTGCATGTTCGCGCCGCCGTGCAGCGGGCCCCAGAGGGCGCAGACTCCGGCGGACACCGAGGCGAACAAATTCGCGCCGCTACTCGCCACCATGCGCACGGTGGAGGTTGAGCAGTTTTGTTCGTGGTCCGAATGCAGGAGGAGGATGAGGTCAAGAGCCTTTGTGACGTCGTCATGCGGGTAATACTCGTGATACGGCTCGGAGAACATCATGTGAAGGAAGTTCTGGCTGTAGCCCAAATCCTTTTTGGGGTATATGAGCGGGAGACCGTTTTTCATGCGGTGCGTCATGGCAGCGATTGTGCGAACCTTGCTCAGAAGCAGCGCCGCCGCGTCGTCAAAATGCTCCAAATCCTGCTCCCTCTCGTTGGTGACCATGTGCGGGTAGTAGCAGCCCAGGGAGTTGAGAAGCGACGAAAGTATGCTCATCGGGTGCGCCGAGAACGGGAAGGCGCCCTCGAAGAAGCGCATCATGGCCTCGTGCAGGCTGGCGTTGCGCAGCACCTTCTGGGAGAAGTTGCTCATCTCCTTGCGCGTGGGTAGGTCCCCGTAAATTATGAGGTACGCGGTTTCTATGAACGTGGAATTCTCCGCGAGGATTTCGATTGGAACGCCGCGGTAGCAGAGCTTGCCCTTTTCGCCGTCGATGAACGTGATTTTGCTTTCGCACGCGCCCGTGTTGCCGAAGCCTTCGTCGAGCGTGATGTAGCCGGTTTTGGAGCGCAGGTCTTTTATGTCAAACGCCTTCTCCCCCGCGGTGCCAACCACGACGGGAAATTCGTACTTTTTGCCCTCCAACTCTAGCTTTGCTGTATCTTTGCTTTCTGCCATATTCTGAAATAAACTAACCTATAAATTCAAGAAAGTTCCCGTACAACTGCAAGCCCTTTGTTTGACTTTTTTCGGGGTGGAACTGCGTGGCGGCAAGCCTTCCGTTTGAGACGGCGCTGGTGAAGCGCAGCCCTCCGTAGCTCGTTGTGCCCCATATTATGGGCTTTTCGGGCGTGTCAACGTAGTAGCTGTGCACGAAGTAAAACTGGTCGTTTGCCGGGTCTATGCCCTTTAAAAGCTCCGCACGGTTTGAAAATTCGACGTCGTTCCAGCCCATGTGGGGTATTTTCACGCCCTGCGGTAGGCTCATCTTCCTGACCGTCCCCCTGAAAACTCCCAGCGCCCCTACGCCGCCGCCCTCCTCCGAATATTCGAAGAGCGCCTGCATGCCAAGGCATATCCCGAAGAACGCGCGGCCTTCGCCTATCCAGTCCTTAATTGCGGAATCAAAGCCCGTTTTTTTGAGAAGCTTCATGGCGTCCGCCATCGCGCCCTGCCCGGGAAAAACTATTACATCGTCTTCTGCAACCTCCGAGGGTTTTTCCACAAGGCGCGCGTCGGCGCCCGCAACCCGCCATGCGTTGAGCACGCTCCTGAGGTTGCCCATTCCGTAGTCTATTACAGCGACTTTCTTTGCCATCAAACAGACCTAGATGCTCCCCTTGGTTGTGGGAAGGTTTGAGCCCCTGCGCGGGTCCAATATTGTTGCGATGTCCAAAGCCTTTGCAAAGCACTTGAAGGCGCCCTCCGCAACATGGTGCGGTTCCGCCCCGTACTCGAGCTTTATGTGCAGGTTCGCGCCCGCCTCGTTGGCGAAGGCCTGGAAAAACTCCTTGCAGAGCGCGAGGTTGAAATCCCTCACCCACGCGCCCGGCCCTGCGGGGATGTCGTACACCAGAAAGGCCCTGTTAGACAAATCAAGCGCGACCCTCACGAGTGTTTCGTCCATGGGCAGTATGAAAAATCCGTACCTGTTCATGCCCGCCTTGTCGCCAATAGCCTGCTTGACGGCCTGGCCGAGCACGAGGCCTATGTCCTCAACCGTGTGGTGGTAGTCTATGTCTATATCGCCCTCGGCCCTGATTTTGAGGTCGAAGAGGCCGTGGCGCGCGAAGAGCTCCAGCATGTGGTCGAAAAAGGGTATGCCCGTCTTGACGTCGTAGTTTCCGCTGCCGTCTATGTTGAGCTCGAGCTCCACACTCGTCTCCTTCGTCTTCCTTGAAATTTTCGCTATGCGTTTTTTATCCATCTTTTCACACTTTCCTTGAATGCCTTCATCTGCTCCGGCGTGCCTATGCTCACGCGCAGGAAATCGTTTATGCCTTTGTCTTTTGCGAAATACCTGACGAGGATTTTGTCTGCGCGCAGGTGTTCGTACAATGACGCCGCAACCTCCGCGCCGAAGCCGGTTTTGCTCTCGGGGCTCACGAAGACGAAGTTCGCGCTGCTTT
>JAVBSZ010000135.1:0-9655 GCA_031556415.1 Opitutales bacterium
CGGCCTTCTTCCCGCTGACTGGGTGCCTGTCTATGGGGTCGGACTTCGCGGACTGTTCCACCTCGAATATCTCCCCGAGGCTCCCGTCGTCCTCAACAACCTGGTAAGTGTAGACCGGCATTACTTGAAAACTCCGCAGATGAAATCGGCGACGGCGAAAAACACCATTGCCAAATGCGATATCAGAAAATGAAGCACCCTTCTGAACGCCGGAATGTTTATCAGCACCAGGAAAATCACGAAGCCCCAACGGCTCAGCTGCATGTACGTCTCTTCCCTCATGTTCACCGCATAGCGCAGGAAGTGCGAGCCGTCGAGCGGCGGCAGCGGCACCATGTTTATCACAAAAAGCATGCAGTTCATGAATATCGAAAAGGCGCATACGCCCGCGATTTCCTCAAACCCCGCCAGCGTTGCCAAGGCGGCCAGCACGGCGCTGAGGAGAGCCAGCACGAGGTTCATTGCGGGGCCCGCGGCGGTGGAGAGAAGGTCGTCCCTCACGCGCGTTTTCGGGTTGGGCAGAGACACCTGCACGGGCTTTCCCCAGCCGAAGAGTATCATGCCGCCGCCCGCCGTGGAGTACGAAAGCACTATCATCAGTATGGGCAGAATCACCGTGCCAAGCATGTCCATATGCGCGAGCGGGTTCATCGTCACGCGGCCCTGCAGGCGCGGGAGAGGGTCTCCAAGCCTGTCTGCGGCGAAGGCGTGGCCGAATTCGTGCATGGTGACGCCTATGAGCATCAGGATATAAAATATCCCGCCGTTCTTCACCATCTCCATTAGAGTGTCGCTTTGCATTTGAAGGACGAGCATTCCAAAATGCCCGCGCGCTGTAAAGGTTTTTCAGTTTTGGGAAAATCTTCCCGACGTAAGGCATTGCGTTTTGCCATCTTAAATTCCTGCTCATTTTTTGTTCGACGCGGCGCCTGGGATGCGGCAAAATCCGACCATAGAAAGAAACCTTAAAATTGGAGTTTGCCATGACTGAAATTGTAAGAGTGAAGGGCAGGGAGATATTGGATTCGCGCGGAAACCCTACGGTGGAGGCGGAAGTGGAGCTTTCATGCGGCGCTCTCGGCGTGGCGTCGGTGCCGAGCGGCGCGTCAACCGGAGAGCACGAGGCGCTCGAACTGCGCGACGGCGCCGTCAAGGGCGCGCCCACAGAATGGGCCAGGCGCTACGGCGGCAAGGGCGTGCTCAAGGCTGTGGAAAATATAGACGCAAAAATTTCAAAGGCGGTATTCGGTTTGGACGCCGTGGACCAGACGGGCGTTGACTCCGCCATGCTGTCGCTCGACGGCACGAAGAACAAATCCAAACTCGGCGCCAACGCGATTCTCGCGGTGTCCCTCGCCACGGCGCGCGCGGCGGCTGAGGCGTTGGGGCTGCCTCTTTACAGGCACATTGGCGGCGTCAACGCAAAGACGCTGCCCATGCCCATGATGAACATCCTCAACGGCGGCGCGCATTCCGACGCGCCCATAGATATCCAGGAATTCATGATAGTGCCGAGCGGGGCGAAAACTTTTTCCCAGGCGCTGCGCATGGGCGCGGAGGTTTTCCACGCGCTCAAGGGCGTTTTGAAGGCGTCAAAACTTTCTACCGCCGTGGGCGACGAGGGCGGCTTCGCGCCGAACCTGCCGAGCAACGAGGCGGCCATTGAGGCGATAGCGAAGGCCGTCAAGGCCGCCGGCTACAAATTCGGCAAGGACGTCTGCGTGGCGCTTGACGCCGCTTCGAGCGAATTTTACGACGCGCCAAAAAAGCTCTACGTCTTCAAGAAGTCCGACAACTCGGCGCGCAACGCCGCAGATATGGTTTCGTACTACGCGGCCCTTGTCAAAAAGTATCCCGTAATATCAATCGAGGACGGCTGCGCGGAGAATGACTGGGACGGCTGGAAGCTTCTGACAAAGGCGCTCGGCCCGTCAATCCAGCTCGTGGGGGACGACCTGTTCGTAACAAACACCGAGTTCCTCGCAAAGGGCATAAGGCTCGGCGTGGCCAATTCCATACTCGTGAAAGTCAACCAGATTGGAACCCTCACCGAAACTTTGGACGCCGTGGAGATGGCCAAGCGCGCGGGCTACAACTCCGTAATCTCACACCGCTCGGGAGAGACGGAAGACACCAGCATCGCCGACATCGCAGTGGCCACCAATGCGGGGCAAATCAAGACGGGTTCGCTCAGCCGCACCGACAGAATATGCAAGTATAACCGCCTGCTGCGCATAGAATCAGAATTGCCCTCAAAGCTGTTTGGCGAATAGCCTTTGCCTGTTTGTCTTGACGGGAACAGGTTTCCCCAGCATCATGCGCGGATGAGATTTTCATTCGTCTTGGTGTTGGCGTTCGCGTGTTTTTGCGCGCCCTTCCTGCGCGCGCAGGATGCGCTTGATGTGGCCAGCTACAACCTGCGCTTCAACCACGTGCGCCAAAACCCCGAGAACACTTGGGACATGCGCAAGGAGCGCGTGAGGGAGCTTTTCAGGTATTATGACTTCGACGTGGTGGGCACGCAGGAGCCCGTCATGGAGCAGGTGGAATACGTGGCCGAACTGAAGCAGTACGGTGTTATCGCCACTCCGCGCGGAGACTTTGAAGGCGAGGTTGAAACCTGCGCAATCTTCTACAAGAAGGCCAGGCTCAAGCTTCTTGACTCCGGCACATTCTGGCTCTCGCAGACGCCGGATTTCCCCTCGCACGGCAAAAAGGCCAAGTCCAAAAGGATATGCACCTGGGGGAAATTCGAGGATTTGAAGACGAAGAAAACCTTCTTTCTTTTCAACACGCACCTGCACGCGAGCAGCAAGGAATCTCGCGAGGAATCCACGCGGGTGATGATGGAGCAGATACCGATGATTGCGGGCGCGCACCCCGTCTTCATCACGGGGGATTTTAACGCGAGGCTTGAGGAGGATTCCCTCAAAACCATTTTAAATACGAAGAGTTTTTTTGATTCCCGCCTTGTGAGCGTTTCTCCGCCTTACGGGCCGGAAGCCACCTTCAACGGCTTCAAGGAAACTTTCGAGCATTCCGAAAAACTCACGCGGGAAGAGGCCATCGCAAAGCAGGGCGCAATAGACCACATCTTTGTGAGCCCAAAAATCAGGGTTCTGAAATACGCCGTGATTACGGATTCCTACTACTGGAAATATCCGTCAGACCACTTTCCCGTCCTGATTAAAGCGGTGCTTGAATAAGGGGTTTCATTCCTCATTTTTTAACGGAAGTCGCTCTGCAAATTGCTTGTATTTATCCATATTTTCATTAGTATAAGTATATGATGAATAATTTCCGGCCTTACGGCCTTTCCATTGTTTTTGCATTGGCGTGTCTTTTTCTTCCGCGCGCATTTGCGGACACTTCCGCCAGCGCATCCCCGCTTGACGCGAAGGAGGCGAAAATCGCCAAAGCGGCTTACGAGGCGGCGCACAAAGACGGTCCGCCCGCCTATCAGCTTCGCAAAATAAGAAGCGACAATTTGACGGGATATATTCAGCGTGATTTCGACGACAAATACCGCTCTCCGGAATCATTGAAGGCGCTGGCAAAGGCCAAAGATGAAAACGACTTTGAGGCGTACAAGCCGCTGATAGACTATTACGCAATTGTTGACACCCCTAAGGCGCTCGCGCTTTTGGAGGAGCTTTCGAAGAGAAATTTTGACGGAAAAATCGGCTTTTACCGCAGGATCATGATGATGGAGGAGAACCCTGAAGTTCTAGACAAATGCAGGGAGCTTCTCATTGAGGAGTTTGAAGGCAAAGACCCCAAAACGGTCAGAAAAATTATTTACGGGGAGGCGAGGGAAAATATCTGGAAAGATTTTACCAAAGGAGAACGCCGGAAAAAATATGAGGACATTGTAAAGTCCGTAGAGGAGTCTTCCGAAATGGATGATATTATTCTGTTCCTATACGGCGCGTGGTACGACCTCTTTGGCGAGAGCGTACCGCACGAGATGGATGTATATGAAAAGTACGCCAAGATGGCCATAGATGCGGACAATGCTCCGCTTGCGCTGGCCGTATTCATGGTCTCGACGCAACCCTGCGCCTTCGGCTGCATCCATGAAATCATGGATTTGGATTTGATGAAAAAACTCATCCCAATCGCCGAACGCGAATTTCTAAATGGTACAAACCTGGATGCGGCGGGGAGATTTTTCGATGTAGGCGAGAAGTTTTTGAAGGATGAAAATTTCTCCAACAAGTGGCTCGTCAATGCGGCGTACCTTGGAAATGAAGGATGCCTTGCCGAGCTTTATGTGCGCGTTTTCACAGGAACGGGAGGCTTCCCGAAAGATGAGGCTTTTGCGGAGCGCTGCATTGATGAGCTCATTTCCCAAAGGGGGAACGAGGTCTTGCTACATCTGGGGATCGCGCTTGAGAAGGCGGGCGATGAGAATGCCGCGGCCAAGATGTTTGAACGCGCTCATTTGAATGGGGTTTCACAGGCCCTTCAAATGCTGATGCAAAACGTGAAGTCTGAAAAAATCCTCGCGGAGTATTCTGAAAAATACGGCATCGCTTTCTGCACGGCGTACGGGAAGGCTATAAGCTTGCTGCGAAACGGCTCAAATAAAAGGTGCGAAATGCGCGCGGGCAAAGAGCCCATTCCCGCCGGAAAAACTTTGAAAGACCTGGAGGCGGAGCTCTGGCGCGAGGCCTTCAAGCTCTTTCTGGAGGGTGCAAACGCCGGAGACATCCGCTCAATGGCCGTGGTGTACGCCTCATACGTGTCTGGGCGGGGCGTTGAAAAGAACGAGGAGGAGGCGCGCCGATGGCTTGGTATTCTAGCACCTAAAGTCGTCACTAAAATGGATTTGGCGCACGTGCTCTACGCGCTGGAAAAAGATCCTTCCAACGCGCCGCTCTTCGGGTTGGATTTAAACGTAAGAATGCAGGACGAATTCAAATGGGAGCCTGTTTATGAAATGGCGAAGCTCGGCAACGCCGACGCGTTGGAGCTTTTGGGAAATTACGTTGACGACGTTCGCAACGGCAACGAAGACGAATTTTCCGTAAAGGCCGTAAAGCTTCTTGAGGACGACAAAAAGGGAGACCACGCGTTTCCGCTTTTCAATTTTTACCTGAAACTGGACGACGCCAGGGCCTTCGGCTATGCAAAAACGTTTTGGGAAAACAGCGACTCCGGCAGAAAGAACGAGAGCATCGCCTATCCGCTAATGCTAATGCGTGGTATAGGCTGCTCCGCCGATGCGGACGCGGCATTCAAGCTTGTGGAAAACAGGGAAGATGGGTCTTCGGGAATGCTTCTTGCTTACATGCATTTTAACGGAATAGGCGCTGAAAAAAATGCGGGCAGGGCGGAAGAAATTTTGATGACGGTCAATGAGCATAGGCTTCAGAATTGCGTGTACATGTTCGGCCTGCATTGGGGAAACAATATTTATCTCTACCCTGAAGATTTCGCTTTTGCGGAGTTTGCCGCAAAAATCGCCGCAAAGCGGACGGGGAAGACGGATCTGCTTTCCACATTGTATCTGAGCAAAAATGCGCCCACGGAGGACGCGCAGAACGGCCTGAACCTTCTGATAGAGGCCGCAAAGACCGAACCATACAAGTGGCGCGATGTCGCAAAAGTGTATGGCGACAAAAAGAGCGGCCTTATGGACGCGGAAAAATATTTTGAGGCGCTGGGAAATTTCATAAATTTGAACACGGATAAGGCTTTAAGCGAAGCCATATTTCAGCTTGGGTGCTGCTATGTTGGCGGCTACGGCGTTGAAAAGGATTATGCAAAGGCTATGGAGTATTTTGACAGGGTGGTGGAGATGTCAAAAAACTTCTACGAGAACAACACGGCCTTCGCGCACGAGATGCGGGCTTATTGTTACGAACTTGGCGGCTACGGCGTTGAAAGGGACGCGGACAAGGCGCGTCAAATAAGGGAGGAAATAATAGCGAAGGCTTTGCCGGAAATCGCGAAGGAATGGTCGTACTATCCGACGAGGCTTTTCTGGATAGGTAACAAATACGCGCCAAACGGGCCCGTCTTCGAATTCCCCAAAGACACCGCGCGCGAAATTTACTGGGTAAGCCTCGCAGCCAAGCGCGACAAAATGATGCTTGCCTTCATCCGCGTCTACAAGCTGCATACCGAGTTCCCAAAAACGAGGGACTGGAAGGCCGCGGCGGAATTCCTGAAAGTTTATGAAGACTTGGACGACAAACGCTGCATGGAGGAATGGTACAGCTTCAGGAAGGGCTGCCTGCTTTTGAACGGGCTCGGTCTTGAGAAAGACGCTCCGCGAGGGGTTGCCCTCATTGAGCGGGCGTCGGAACTCGGCAACGGCTTCGCTACGGAGCACATGTCATACCTTTACGACAAGGGAATAGGCGTTGAAAAGAATTCCGAAAAATCCAGGGAATACCTCGACAAATTCTTCGCGGGAAAAGATCCGCAGATATGGAACAGGATAAGGCGCATAATCAAGGGCGCCGAGGGCATTGCCGACAGGGAGCGCGCGCGCTTCATCCTGCAGGAGGCCGTCAAACGCGGGCACGCCAGATTCCAGAAAGACCTGGACGACTTTGACGCCCTCGCCGAAAGAATATACAACGAGCCCGACAACCAGACGTAGAGCATATACGGTTTAATTTGTCGTTTTTGGCAAACGCTTTTGGCGAAGAGACTCCGTTTGATTCGCAAATCGCATCAGAGTCTGGGGGATAGCCGCATGAGCGTGAGCGAGTCGGCGCAAGGGCGCAGCCCTTGTGATGGATGGCGCTCCTCAGCGCCCCATTGAGCCAAAAGGAGCTTTCTTAATGCCTGTCATACAAATCAAATCCGCGGCAAATTAAACCGTATATGCTCTAATCAAAATTAAACCGCAAAAAAAAATCGCCGTTTTTACGGCGATTTTTTTGATTGAGTTTAATGGGTTCAGACTTCCACGGCGTCTATGCCAAGCATCCACGCGTATTTCTTCAGGACCGACGCCCTGTGCCCGAGGCCTATTGCGCAGTGGTGGGAGGGCCCCGCCTTGCTCCACGCCTCTATGAATTTTTTTGCGCCAACTTTAAAACGGTAGCGGCTGTTCGTGTTGCCTATCTGCATGACTTCGCCTGCGACGGATTCTCCCTCGGCAATCAGCAGCGAGAGTTTCCCCTTCGTTTCAACTACGGAGAGCAGGGTGACGGGCCCGTGCCTGACCGTCATCTGTATTGAAAGCCCCTTGCCGGGTTTGCCGTGGTAGATGGGCAGGGGCACGAGCTTCACCTTCTCCTGCGCGCTCATGAAATGCGCGGGGCCGTCATGGCCGAGGAGGACGACGTCGTCATTAAAATCCATACCGTAGAATTCCGCAAAGCTTCCGCCTGCGCCGATTATCGACATGATTTTCATGGCCTGCGCCGTCTTTATTTCGTACTCCCCCGCCACGGGCACGCCCTTGCCCGTGAGCAGCGTATTGCCCGCTATCACAGAAGTTATGATGTTCTCATAGTCATTCCCGCGTGCGCCCTCGTAGTAATAGGCGAGGGAGCCGAGGTTGCGTTTTTCCACGAGCGCGTCCAGCGCCGCTGAAGTGTGGGCCGCGCGCCTTATCTCATAGTCTTCACAGGCGCCCTCAACCTCGAAGGCCGTATTGAATTCCGAAACTTTGCCGTCTATCTGCGCCTCTGAAACGGCCTTCCTGAGCTCGTTCAATTCGCACATTTCAACCACGTCTATGTGCGTGCCGAACACCGCGCTTTGCAGGCGCAGATCCGTATATACGTCCACCATACCGCCGTAGTAGTTGCCCAGAACGCCCAGCCTGTTGGAGCGCATTTCGCGGGAGAGCTTTGCGGCCAGAAGCCAGTTTTCAATCTCCGTCCACGCCTCGGCGTCTTCAAGATAGCCCGTGACGAGGTCGTACTTCACGTCGGCATTGTTGAAGACGCAGGCGAATTCCGGAACGGAGCAGGCCTGGCAGTTTGCGAGCCACTCTCCCGTCATCCTGCCGCGGTCATTCATGGCGTTTAACTTTGCGTAGTCTATGGCGGGTTCCGGCTGTATGTTTAAAAGTATCACCGGAACGCCGAGGCGCGCCACCGCCGGAAGCACCGTGGACGAGAGCGCGTAGGTGGAGATGAATACGAAGACCATCTCCACGTCTTCGGCCTTGAAAAGCTTTGCGGCGTCCGCGGATTTTTCTGGGCGGTCAACCATGCCGGCGTCAACCACTTCAACCCCGCATAGCGAGGACATCCTCTCCCTGATTTGTTTCTGGTAGCCCGTGAGCCTTTCGAGCAGCCCGTCAAACTGCCCCCAGTACGTGTTCAAACCCACTCCGAAGAGCCCGACTTTTGCGCAAGACGCCTTGTTGTCCATATATGATATTTTTTGTTATAAGTTATTTTGAAAGTATTTTGGCGCGCGTTTCTTTGAGGAAGCGCGCGCAGTCTTCGCAGGCTTGCAGCGCGTCCGCAAAATAGGGCCTCCAGCAGCAGGTGGTTGCGGCAAGCGCGCTCAACGGGTTGCCGAACATCTCCACCGTGAACCAGCCGCCGTAGCCGAGCGAATGCAGCCTTTCCATCACCTGCGCGATGGGGACGTGCCCGCTGCCCACTATGCCCCTGTCGTTCTCCGAAACGTGCACGTGGGCTATGTGCGTAAAATATTTTTCCACCGTGGCCAGCTGGTCCTTCTCTTCAATATTCGCGTGGAAAGTGTCGTACGCAAGCTTCAGGCTGGGGCTGGAAATTTTTTCAACATGCTCCGCGCCCTGCGAGATTGTGTTGAACATGTAGCACTCAAAGCGGTTGAGCACTTCTAGCGCGAGGACTATTTTTCTCTCCTCCGCGATTTTTGCGAGCTCGGCATGGCCCTCAAGGCAGCGCGCCTTTTCCGCTTCGCTCGGGCCTTTGCCCGAGAAGACGCCGAGAGGCTGGTAGAAGGGACCCATGATGGTGCCTGCGCCGATGATGTCCGCAACGTCAAAAAGTTTCCGCATGAAATCCAGCGCGCCGCGCTTCTCGGCGGGGTTTTCGGAAATGAAGCTGGCGCCCGTTGCGGGCAGCGCCATGGACATCGTGCATTCAAGCCCCTCGTTTTTGAGCGCGGAGGAAAGGCGTTTGTAGAAGGCCATGTCAAAACCGCTTACGGGAACTTCCACGCCGTCAAAGCCCATTGCCTTGAGTTTTGGAAGCAGCGGCAGATGGCCGTCGTCCAGATTTGCAGCCCACAGCAGCATGTTTATTGAAAGCTTCATTCCGCGTCCTCCCTGATTCCAAGTTCCCTCATTTTCGCGCGCAGCCAGTTGACTGATTTCACCAGGCCGGGCCCGCTGAAGCCGTCGCACTCTATAGAAAGGTGCCCCTTGTAGCCGCAGTCGTGAAGCAGCTTGAGAATCTCCTCTATGTTGTGCGCGTTGACGCCTTCGCCCACGCTTGACTGCGAGAGCGCTATGCCGGTGTCCTCCCCGCGCAGCTTGGCGGCGAGCTCTTCGCCGACGTCCTTTATGTGCACGTGGTTTATCCTGCTTAGAAACCTGTTGGCGAATTCGACGGGGTCCCTCCCCGCGATGAAGCTGTTGCCCGTATCCAGGTTAAGGCCTAGGAAGGGGCTGGGGCTGAAGCCGAGCATCTCCGCAAGCATGTCGGCGTTGGTTGTGAAATAGCCGTGCACCTCTATGTTGATG
>JAVBSZ010000127.1:0-5368 GCA_031556415.1 Opitutales bacterium
CAAGCCGCGCGCGGTCTCCTCAAGCAGCGCCCAGTCGGCCTCGCCCTCGTAGCCCTGAACTTTCGTGCGTCCGTGCAGCGTTATCATCTTTGCGCCGGCGTCCTGAAGCATTCTTGCGGCGTCCGGAACTATGATGGAATCCTTCCCCCAGCCCAGGCGCATCTTGGCGGTAACGGGCGTTCTCACCCTTTCAGAGCAGGCTTTTACGATTTCACCCATCAGCGCGGGGTTTTTAAGAAGCGCGCTTCCCGCGCCGGCGTGGACGGCGTTAGGCGCCGGGCATCCGAAGTTTATGTCTATGAAGTCGGGCCTGAGCGTGCGCTCAAGAGCATCGCAGGCGTCGGCCATTTCGGCGGGGTCCGAACCGAAAATCTGGATTCCGCAGGGGCGCGATTTTTCATCAAGCGCCATCTTTTCAAGCGCGCTTTTTGCGCCGTTTATGACCGCGCGGGAATATACGAACTCCGTCACGCAGGCGTCCGCGCCCGCGGCAATGAACATCCTGCGCGCCGCAAGGTTCGTGAAACCCGCCATGGGCGCGAGCATGAAAAACTTTTCGCCTGGCGTTCCGAACCGCATCTTAGAAAACCACGTGGCCCTGCGCCAGTTTCACCGCATATACGCCGACATTGTAAGACAGATGCGCGCATATTGAAGGTATCAGAGACCTTTTCGGATTGAACTTTGAGAACCTCAGCCAGTAGAAGATGAGAGAGTTCGCAAAAATCGTCGCGGAACTTATCCAGGCGAAGGCGCCGAAGCTGAAAGTGAGCACGCTCTCTTCCGAACCCTCGGCGGGCGTGTAATCCCAGAAGAACGGATGCGCCAGGGTGAACACTGCGGAGAAAAATATCACGCTGCCCACAAGCGCGGCGGCGCCCCTGTTTTTGACGACGAGGTAGCCCCTGAATATCAGCTCTTCAACGAAGGCCGCCGCCATCCAAAAAACCAGCTCGTAAAATGGGACGTCGCTCTGCTCCTGCGAGACGCCCGCCCAGCACTCCGCCGCGGTGGACGCCGCTACCATGACCAGCGCGAGGAAGGCTCCTATCATGCAGAAATTAAGCGGCGCCTTCGAGGCGCCTTCCAAAGGCTGATGCGCACCGGAATTCCCACGGCAGTCTTTGAGGAAGATGCTGAAAAGCCAAAGCGCTATCCCCAGAGTGATAATTTTAAACAATATGTCATCCATGCGCGCGATTAGAATATGGGGCTTCAACTTTTTCAATTTTTTAATTGCGAATAAAAAGTTTAGGGCAAGAATGAACTGTCAATTTGAAGAAAGACGCAAACAGTACCGATCCCTTTGCGGGTATGAAAAAGACGATGAATGCCGAGATTTCGGCATTCAAAAAGTTTTTGCGCCAGCAGGCGATGGATTTTGCGCCGGAGCTGCGCTCCCAGGCCAAGGAGTGCATAAGCACGGAGGGCAAATTCATACGCCCCATCATGGTGTTCGCCTCGGCCGGCAGGCATTCCATGTCGCAAAACTCGGTGAGGCGCGCAGCCATCGCGGAACTCACGCACCTTTCAACCCTGATTCATGACGACGTCATTGACTGCGCGTCTTTGCGCCGCGGCACACCCACCGTGCACAAAAAATTCGGCACGCGCTTCGCCATACTTTTGGGGGACGCCATTTTCGCCCATACCATGAACCTTTCCCTGCAGGAGGGGAATTCGGAGCTCTCTTCAAAATGCGCAAAATGCGTGCGCGACATCTGCGAGGGAGAAATACGCCAGACGCTCGCGGGGAAAGACTCCGCCGTCACGCGCAAAAGGTATTTTGAGATTGTGCGCGGCAAGACGGGCGTGCTCTTTGAGCTTTCCTGCTACATGGGGGCAAGCCTGAATAAAGACGCAAAGTGGACCCTGGCGGCGGCGTCCGCGGGCGCGGACCTAGGCGTGGCGTACCAGATTTTTGACGACATCTGCGAATGGACGAAATCCGAAGCCGACGTCGGCAAAACGCTGGGCACGGACGTAATCAACGGAAGGCAGACCTTCCCCATAGTCCTGCTTTTTGAAAAACTGCCGCGCGCAAAGTCAAAGGAGCTGGCTCGCTCGCTCGCGGAAGGAAGCGCGGATTCCGCAAAGATACTTTCAGAAATCAAAAGGCTGAACATCCTGCAGGCATGCGCTGATGAGTTCCACGCCAGAATTTCAAGGGCGAAAAAGTCCGTTTCCCCCTTCGGCGAAAGGGCCGCGCGCCTGCTCATGTTTTGCGACGCCATGGAAAGCCTCGCCGGAGAGGAGTAGTTTTCAGCATGGCCGTCAACCTCCATGTAGCGGGCATATCGCACAACGGAATGTGCGCGGACGAGATGGCGCCCTACTGCCTCAATGCCGAACAGGTACTGCAGGCGGCGCGGATTGCGCGGCAAAAAAATCCGCAAAGCGAATTCGTGATTTTGAGCACCTGCAACAGGGTGGAGTTTTACGCCGCGGCGGAGTCCGCGCAGGAGACGGACGAGCTCGCCCTTTGCGCGCTGTCTTTGGGTGAGCGCGACATGTCCGCCTTTTTACAAAACCGCTATCTGAAAAGCGGGCTTGAGGCGGCGGAACACCTTTTCAAAGTGGCAAGCGGGCTTGATTCCCAGATGACGGGGGAGACCGAAATTTTCGGCCAGATTAAAGGCGCCTTCGCTGCGGCGGCGGAGTTCGGCAGCGTAGGCAGCGTCCTCAACGCCGCCTTCCAAAAAGCGATGCAGGCGGCGAAGTGGGTGCGCACGAACACGGAAATCGGGCGCGGAAAAATCAGCATAGGCTCCGTGGCGTCGGAACTCGCGGTGAGAATTTTTGAAAGTTTGAAGAGCGTGAAAATACTCCTGATAGGCTCGGGAGAGGCCGGCCGCCTGGTGGCGGAGGCCCTGAACCTGCGCGGCGCCAAAGACATCACCGTCTCAAACCGCACCTGGGAGAGGGCCTATGATTTGTCCATGAAAGTGGAGGCCAGCGCCATGCCGTTTGAGCTGGCCCTCGGCAGGCTTGGCAGGTTTGACATCGTGATCTGCGCCACCTCAGCGCAGGAGCCTTTCGTAAAAAAAGGCGCGCTTGAAAATTCCCTCACAGAACGCCAGGGCAAGGCGCAGTTCATAATAGACCTCTCCGTTCCAAGAAACGTTGAGGAGGCCTGCGCGCAAATTGAAGACGTATTCCTGTACAGGCTTGAGGATTTGTCGAACATAGCCAATGAAAACCTGCGCCTGCGCAAGGCGGATATGGACGTGGCCAACGCGGAAATTTCGCGCAAGGCACTTCTTCTTTGCGAAAAGCTCGGCCTGAAATAAGGCCGGCCTTTTATTTTTCCGCGCCTATGCGGAAGAGCTCCGCAGCTATTTTGCCAAGGTCCGCGTCGGTCTTCTTGGGATTGTGAAACACCCTTGAAAGGCAGAGCCAGAAGGCGCTTGAGTGGTCCATGAATCTGGTGTGGGAAAGCTCGTGCAGTATCACGTAATCCTGGCATTTCTGGCTTAGCAGAACGACGCGCCAGTTGAAGGAGAGCGTGCCGCTCGTGGAGCACGAGGCCCATCTTCCGTGCTGGTTGCGCACCGACACGCGCAAAAATTTGAAGCCGTGCTCCGCCGCGAGATGGTGCGCCCTTTTGCAGATGGAATCTTTGGCGAGCTTTTCTATGAGGGAAAGCAGCGCCGCCTCGTCGCCTTCGGGAAAACAGAGGACGAGCTCGCCGTTTTCAATGTCCACAACGCTGAAAGGCTTTGTGCGGCTGTGCCTGAGCGTCACAGACAAATCCTTTGAAAAAAGGTGCATACGCGGGTTGCGCGTAAGATATGAGGATATTGAAACGCTTTCCGGGCACGAGGCGCGCTGTTCCATAATCCATTTTTCGTTACCGAAAACGAATTTTTCAACGTCCCTTTCATGCGCACGCAAAGGCATGGTTATAAGCAGGGCGTCTTTTGAAAGCAGGCGCATCTTGAAACCGCGCGATGCGCGCAGGCGCATGAGCCTCGCCTTCATGGTTCCGAAAGGCATCTCAAAAATAAGCTCCTTTGATTTTCTTTCTATTTTGCGTCCCCCAGTTTTTCGCAGATTTTTCTGACCTGAAATATATAGTCACGCAGGGCGCCCTCGGGTTCCACGCCCGCCGCAACACACTCTGAAATTGCGGCAAAAATCTTTTCTCCGGCCTTTGCGGAGGCGTCGGAAGACGAATTTTCCGCAGCCTCTTTAAGGATTTCATAAGGAACTTTTTTGCAGACCTCGCGCGCCGTGCGCAGCGCGGAAAGCTCCGGCGGGAGAGACTCAAAGACATTCGCCGGCATCTTCTTCCCGCCGTCGAGCTTCTCCTGCTTTTTGACGTCCTTCCAAATCTTCAGGACATCGTCCGAATTTGCGGCGTCCTTCCCCGCAAAAACGTGCGGATGGCGGCGCACGAGCTTTTCGGCAAGCTCTTTGGCGACGTCGTCAAAAGCGAAGCGCCCCTCCTCCGAGGCCATTTCCGAATGCAGCATGATGTGCATGAGAACGTCTCCCAGCTCCTCGCGCATGTGCGGATAGTCTTCGCAGTCTATGGTTTCAAGGAGCTCCGCGCATTCCTCAACAAGGTGGCCCCTGATTGATTTGTGGGTCTGCTCCCTGTCCCAGGGGCAGCCGTCGGGGGCGCGCAGGCGCCTGATTATCATAACAAGTTCGTCGATTGATTGCATTTGCAGAAACTTAGAGGCCCGCGCCCTTTTTGAAAGAAAAATTTTCAGCAATTTCTTTGACCTCGGGGAAAAAAGCGACACTTTATCACACATGGATTATGAAGGCCTGTTGAGCCCGTCGGAGACGGTGAAGCTTCTGCTTAAAATAGAGCATCTGCCCAAGAAGAAACTCGGGCAGAATTTTCTTATAGACGCGAACATCGTCAGAAAATCCATAGAGCTTGCCGAGCTGCGCGGCGATGACACCGTCGTCGAAGTGGGCCCGGGGCTTGGAACGCTCTCGGGAGCGATACTCAAAAGCGGAGCCACTCTCTACGCCGTGGAGCTCGACAAAACCCTCTTTGAATTCCTCAAGGACGCTTTTAAAAACGAGAGGAATTTTTTCCTCACCAACAACGACGCCATACTCACGCCGCTTGCCTCGCTGCCCAAGGACGCGGAAAATTTCAAGATAATAGCCAACCTGCCCTACGCCATCAGCACGCCCTGGCTTGACAGGGTGCTATCGCAGAAATTCCTGCCAAGCCGCATGTCTCTCATGCTCCAGAAGGAGGCCGCGCACCGCTTCACCGCGGGCCCGGGCGGAAAGGACTTTTCCCCCATTTCAATATTCCTCGGTTGCGCTTACGACGCAAGGCCGCTGCACAAGGTGTCCGCCTCCTGCTTCTACCCCAAGCCGAATGTGGATTCCGCCCTGC
>JAVBSZ010000018.1:0-5935 GCA_031556415.1 Opitutales bacterium
TACAAGAACCGCATAGACGCCGCGGCGGAACTTTACAAGGCCGGACGCGTCAAAAAAATCATAGCCAGCGGGGACGGAGGCAGCTTCACAGACTGCGAACCGGAACAGATGCGCGCTGACCTCATTAAAAACGGCGTGAAGGCCGAAGACATAGTGCTCGACTACGCGGGCTTCCGCACCCTGGATTCCGTAGTCAGGTGCAAGGCCGTCTTCGGTACGGACGAATTCATAGTCGTATCCCAAAAATTCCACTGCTGCAGGGCCATATTCATCGCCGAAGCGCACGGCATGAAGGCGTCCGGTTACGCCGCAACAGATGTCTCCCTAAAAAGATTGAAGGCGCGCAACGACACCCGCGAATTCCTCGCAAGGGCGCTCGCCTACATCGACGTCAAGCTGCTCGGCCGCCATCCCAAGTTTTACGGGGAGCCCATAGACGTCGGCGCATGAGGCGCTTTTGCGTTGCCTAATTTTAGGCGCGCGAAAAGGAAGGCGCGGGCGTCTGGGCAATAAGCTTCAAATCTCCCGGCGCTCAGAAAAACATTACAGCCAAATTCAAAATAGGGTTTTAAACACGCGCCTCAGCGCGTCTTGCTACTCACCGCCGAAGGCGGCATCAAATATAAACCTTCAGAAGCTTGATGTTTCGGCGCAGTGATTGAATTCGAGGCTTGGGAGCTATGCAAGACGCGGGATCAAAGAAGCAACGCCGCTATTGAACTCGCGTCTTGTTTTTTTGTTTCACAAAAACCCGCGCCGTCGCCAAACAAGTCCGCCAAAAGAGTCCGTTCCATTTTGGCGCAATGATTTGGGATGAAGAGTGAGTATTGCGCAGCGTACATATAAAACCAAGGGATAGGCTCACTGCGAAGCAGTTGCCGTAAGGGCTTTGCCCTTCAGTTGGCGGCACTCTAAGTGCCTACGTGAGCAGTCTGGCGCGCGAAGCAAACGGAACTATTCGCCCAAAGCGTCCGCCAAAACTATTGGAAGCTGGGGAGGACAAAGGTAATCATCAGCCTCAGCCCCCAGTCGGGGCCGCCGGTGGGCTTGTCGATGTAGTAGCGGCCGCCTAGGGAGACGTTGATGGGGAGTTTTCCGATGCGGAACACTTTGCTTACCATGAGGTTGATCGGAACGTATTGGTCTCCCTCGTGCCAGTCGTAAGTGTATTCGGAGGTGAGGGTCACGGCGATTGCGTGCGGGAAGTGGCGGGCGACGAAGGGCTGGAGGAAGGACTGGCTGACGTAGTTGCGGTCGGAATCTCCCCAGAGGTCCCAAATGTGGTTTGCGAGGATGCCGATTGTCCAGTCTTCAAGCTCTTCGACGAGGATGACGGAGGGGCCTATGCCCCACTTCTTCTGGCCGAGGTGGTTTTCGGTCGCGGTTGGGATGAGGAAGACGGGGCCCGCGCCCCACACAAAATGGTCTCCCTCTTTCTTGACGGGGGAGATGAAGAAGGTCTGCGTCCAGTCTCCGAGGCCGGTCTCGCCGTCAAAGCCCATGTTGTACTTGCTCTCGACGATGAATATGGAGCGGGAGAGCATGCGCCAGTCATCCGTAAGCTGGACGGGGATTACGGGCTGTATCTTCATGTAGTAGTCCTGCCCGTCGCCGTTGGGGCCGGCGCCGTAGTCCCAATTCATCTGGAAGGGAACGTTGATGATGTTGGCGACGGGATTGCTGAGGGCCTTCGAAATCTCCTCGTTGCTGGCCTCGTGCGGGGCTGCCTTGGATATTTCAGCGCCCTTTTGCGGAGCGGCGGCGGAGGATGCGTCGGCGCAGAAGGCGCGGCTACTGCAGAATGAAAATGCAATAGCTAAAAAGATTGTTTTTGTGTTCATACGCGTGAGGAATTAATTTTTACCCGACAAATAATTACAGACTATGGGGAGTCTGGGAAGTTCCTTGAATTATTCAATACTATTTATTATTTTGAAATGCCAAATCCGCGTTATTGACGGAAGCCACGGGGCATGAATGAAATATTTTTTTGTTGGAACGGGAGGAAGAATGGGCATTCTATGCGCATAAGACTTTTCATGCCACCCTACAAAGTCACAGTCATACGCCATCCGCGCGAAAACCGCAGGAAGTGCTCCATGCGCCACCTCGAAGGACGCGATGGCTTCACGTTTGAGACGGCGAGAGACGGCTTTTTCTTCGACGCGGGCGGGCATCTCCTCCTCGAACTCGGCGCGCCGCAGATTTCAAAGGCGCACGCGGGGCTTCCCATCCTGATGCTGGACAGCACCTGGCATCTGCTCCCGCGCGTGCGGGGCAAGGTGTTCGGCAATTTCATCCCCGTGAGCCTTCCTTCAAACCTGCGCACAGCCTACCCGCGCGCCTCAAAACTTTTTGAAGACCCCGCAGAAGGCCTCGCGACCGTTGAAGCGCTCTACGCCGCCCTGCGCCTCACGGGCGTTGACGACGTCTCGGTATTGGACAACTACCCGTATAAGGACGCCTTCCTAAAGCTCAACGCGGACATTTTCGGAAGCTGAAAATTAGGCGCGCGTTTAATTTTCATTTTTACGCAAAAAAATGCGCGCCGGTTTTGCGGCGCGCATTCGCTTTTTAAATCTGTTTTTTGAGGACTTCCTAATTGGAAGCTTTTGCAGGGGCAATCTGTACGGAAACTCCGTTCTGGTCCACCGTCAGGGCGCAGGCGTAATTCTTTCCGCCGGAGAAGGAGACCTTGAAGTTTTCCTTCGTGTAGGCGTGTTCCGCCGCGCTCCAGCGCAGTATCCTCTGCGGGCCCGCAGGCAGCGCGCCCTCGGCCACGGAAAGGACAATCTCGTACACGCCGGACTTGTCGGCGAGGGAGAACTTTTCCTGCACGGCAACGGTGTCGGACTTCTTCGCGCCGACATTCGCAAGCAGCTTTCCGCCGGACCACCGCATGTTGCGCACGCAGACGCCGCCCGCTTCCGCAGCGTCCTTGCCCGAGCCCGCACCGCAGGCCCCGAAGGCGCCGCCTTCAAGCGAAAGTTTGTTGAGACCCCAGACCGATACCGCACCCGCGCCGTCGGAATATTTCGTCTGGCTGGGATGCGCGGAAGTCACAAACAGCGTGCCGTTTTTGACGACGGTGTCGCCCATGATGTAGACGGGGCCGGCGAGGTACTGCGTGTATCCCGCGGCGTCCATGGTCAGGCAGAGGCGGTCGCGCCCCTCCTTGATCTGCGAGAGCGGGCTTATGGCCGAATTGCCCGGCATGTCGTGCAGGCGGCCGCTGAAGACGTACTTGCCGTCGGGGATGGACGCCCGACCCACTATCCTGAGCTCTACGCCCTTTGAGGCGACATTGCTCGTCGTGGTGATGCGGTTGCCCTCCATGCCCACGCCGCCGGTGATGCCGCCAACGCTCACAACGGCGGTGGTTTTGGCTGCACCCGTGTTTTCAATCTGAAGCGCGTGGTGCGCCGCGCCGTTGTCTATGACGCCTCCTATTGCGCCGCCTTCAAGGCGAAGGTAGGCTATGCTCATCTTGTCTCCCGCGTTTGCGGCCATTCCGTTTATCAAATCGCCCCTGACCTTGAAGTGGCCGCCGGACGCGATGTTTGAAACGGTGAGGAAACTCTGCGAGACTTCGGAAGTTTTGAATTCCAGAACGCCCACCTCCATCTTGGCGGGGAACCTGTAGGCGTTGAGCTCTATGTTGGCCGCCTTGCCAAGCTCTATTTTTGCGATGTCTATGGAGCCGGAATCGCTGCGCAGGTTCATAAGCGCCTTCTTTCCGTTGTTTGAATCCGCCGCGAGGAGGCCTATGGAAATGTCGTTGAGCGCGCGGAGGGTTGACGAATTTTCCGCATTGAGGGCGCTGAAGCTCATCCTGTCTATGGATACGGAGCCCATGATGTTGTAGGGGTCCGCAATGCCGCCCATTATGGCCCTTCCGGAAGAGCCTATGTTAAGGGACTTCATCTTGATATCCGTGGACTTGGGCTTTGTGGCGTCGCCCTTCCCCTCAACGGATTTCACAATCTTGAGCACCGCCTTGTCCTTTATGTTCACATCTCCATCGAAGACGGCCTTGTCGGCATACACGTCAAAAACGCCGGCGCCGGAAAGCTCTGTGGCCCCGGTGACGGTGAGTTCCGTCAGGTTCTGGCTGCCGTACCCGCCAAAGGTCAGGGTGTTTTTAAGCACGCTGACGGTGCCCGCCGACACGTTGAAAGTGGAATTGCCCTGCCCCTTCCTGAGCTTCATGGCAACGCTTTCGGAATCCTGCACTATGGATGAAAAGTGCCAGACCCTGTTTGCGCTGAAAGGCTGGTTTGAGCCGCCGAAGCCCATGACGATGTCCATCGCGGCCTTTGCGTGTTTGCTGGAATTTTCAAGTTTGCCGACGTACTGCGGGGCGCCTCCGACGGGCAGGCGCATGTCGACTGAAGGCGTCTTGAAGGCGTCTCCCACGAACATGTTGGAAGCATATTCCGCAGACTTTTCAAACGAAAACGAGGAGCCCGACGGCTTTACGCCAGCGGCGTCCGCGCTCCAATTCGCGGGCGAGTTTTCGTTGCTTGCACCGTTCCAATAGTAGTCTGCGCCGTGCGTTGTGAGGGCCGCAAGCGCGGCGAGTGAGGTGAGTGTTCTTACTTTCATGGTGGGTGGGGTTGTTGTTCACGAGGCGGGCGGGACTGCCCTGGAAAATATGGCGCCTATTTCCTTCTGCGGCGCGCGACCAATGCGGCCAGCAGCGCGCACAAACCGATGATGGCGGCTATCTGCGAAGGCTCGGGTATGGTGTCTATCCTTATGGAGACGCCGAATTCGTCCACGAAGAGCTCGTACTCGTACTCCTTTCCGTCCTCAAAGGCCACGTCGAAATTGTCCAGGGTGTAATCGCCGGCGCTGTCGGCCCATTCGAGAATCCTGTAGACCTGTTCCGAAGGCGTTATGCCGGCCTCGAAGGATATGAGGATGTCGTAGACGCCGGCGCCGTCCGAAAGGGTGAACATGTTCTGCACTATGACCTTGTCCGCCATGCCCGCGCCTATGTCCACAAGAAGCTGGCCGCCGGACCATGTCATGTCATACGCGTACACGCTGCCGATTTCGTTGACGGCGCCCGCCGCGCCGGTTCCGCAGGCGCCGAAACCGCCGCCTTCAAGCGAAAGCTGGTTGAGGCCCCATATCACCGTCTCGCCCGCGCCGTTTGTGTACTTCTTCTGGCTGACGTGGTCTGACGTGATGAAGAGTTGGCCGTTTTTGACGGTCGTTGCGCCCATGATGTATACGGGGCCGGTAAGGTACTGCTTGTAGCCGGCGCCGTCCATTGTGATGCTGATATGATCCTGCCCCGCGGCTATCTGCGTGAGAGGGTTGACGCTGAGGGCCGCGCCGGTGTCGTGAATGCGGCTGTCGTAGACGTATGTTTTCTGCGAGGAGTTTGCAGAGCCGGTGATTCTGATTTCAAGGTTCTTGTTGTTCATATTGGAACTGGTGGTTATCCTATTGCCTTCAGCTCCGCTGCCCCCCACAAGGCCGCCCACGTTTACGGTCGCCGTGGAACCCGCCGCACCCGTGTTTTCAAAATACAGCGCGTGGCTGAGGGTTCCGTTGTCTACAAGGCCCTTGACGGTCATGCCCGCGCTTCTGACGTACGCCACGTTCATGGTTGAGCCCTCGTTGGCCGCCATGTTGTTCACAAGATCCCCGTTTATGGTGAAGGAGCCGCCCGCGCCCATGTTCGATATTATCAAATATGAGGAGCCTATTTCCGTGCTCTTGAACTCCACCCCTTCAACCTCCATCGCCGTGCCGTAATTGTAGAAGTCGAAATTCAGCCTGGAAGATTTACCCAGTGTTATGTTGTCCACGAAAACGCCGTTGTCGGCGCGCACATTCATCTTCACCTCGTTGCCCGCGTTGTCCTCCAGTTCGAGTTCGCCTATCCATAAGTAGTCGGAGGCGCGGAGGGTGGATGTGCTGG